>NZ_CAWQOY010000182.1:0-105664 GCF_963896525.1 Nodularia sp. LEGE 04288 | reverse complement strand
ACTCCCCACTCCCCACTCCCCCCTAAGATTCCCGCCCTGAAGCCCAGGTATCACGCCATTTGACAGTGCCTTCCTTGGCAATTACCCAACGGCGATTGACGAGATTTTCCCGCAGAGGCGATCGCCCTTCGCGCCACATGGCATATTTATAACTAATCAAGTTACCAGTACTTTCATCAAAGGGAATCTCTGCAAACCAGGTGTTGGAGTTGATGTACTCTAAAGGATAAGCCTTGCTGATATCCCAGTTGCCTAACTCTGGACAGTCTCCAGTGACTACAATGGTTTCACCTGGTTGGGTATATACCCCGTTCAGTTGTACCCGCACGATAGTTTGCCCTTTAATCCGTTCTCCCACGTGGCTGAAAACAATTACTCCCCGTTCTTCCAGGAGTAAATTATAAACTTTACCGTCTTTGACTTCATACTTATTGCGAGTGATCACACAGGTATGTTCGCCATCAGGTAGTTCTGTTTCTACTTCTGGTAAAGTCACCTCTCCGCCCCGATTCAGTGCCACAAAGCATACAGAGTCACGATAGCGGCGGATGTAGCAGTAGACATCGGGTGTAAGATATTTTTGCCACTGACTACCCATTGAGATCGCCGGATTCAGCCGCCGTAAGCCAGACAGCAATCTGAGAACACGATAAATTTCACTTTCAGTATCCCACTTTTCCATCATCGGGCGGTTGTAGGGGTCGTTACCACCATCCGTATCATCGTGCAGATACTGTTCTGTACCGTAATAGATACAAGGAATACCACGAACTGTCATAATCAGAGCGATCGCCACCTTCAACATCGCTGGGTCAGGATTCAGCGACTGAAAGCGAGACATATCATGGTTATCAATGAAGGTGATTAACTCAGTCGCCCCATTGTAACGATAATCCTGGTCAAAGATATCTTGAATTGCCTGAAATCCGTTTGCTGCACCCTGTGCTAATGCCGAACGAATTGCCATACACAGCCCAAAGTCTAGCATGGTCATGCCTGAGTTATTGGCAAATTCTACGGAGAGATCATCACTAGGATGGTTATAAATCCATTCACCAAAAATAAATACATCTGGCTTGTGATTACTCATATCACCAGTGAATTCTTGCCAAAACCAGATAGGCATATGCTTGACAGTATCTACCCGTAGTGCATCAACACCCCGGTCTAGCCATTGTTTAATTGCTGACTTGATATACTGCCGATATTCACTATTATTTTCATTGAAGGTCGCCAGACCTGCTAGTTCACAATTCTGCACTTGCCAATCATCTTCCCAGTCTTGCACTTCCCCATAATGGTGATACCAGTGATTGATATCATTATTGAAGTCAGCAATTTTCACCCCATCATCATATAATTCCCCCTTACTACCGTTAGTATCAGGGCTACTGTGGTTGCAGACAATATCCAGCACCAACTTCATCTTGCGCTTGTGCAGTTCGGTAATTAACCGATCAAATGTCGTATTTTTAGCTTCTTGAGTTTCGTTTAAAGAAGGGTTTTCGCCATTAGCAATGTAGCGCGGATTGATGCGCTTAAAGTCTTTTGTCCAATAACCATGCATTGCTGCGTTGCTAATAAATAAATCGTCCACTTGTTCAAACAGGGGAGTTAACCAGACAGACGTAACTCCCATATTTTTGAGGTAGTCCAATTTATCGATGACACCTTGCAAATCACCACCCCAGTATTTACCCCAATCTTGGGCAGTACCATCGTAAAGGTCTGAGTTAGTACCTTTGCTGTTATCTGGATCACCTTCATAAAAACGATCAACCACCAGAAAGTAAATAGTTTCTTGGCGAAATTCAATATCTCTGGTGTAAAGGAACTCTAAATCAATTTCAGTATCTGATGACGGTGTTTGAATCAGAGATTCTAGTTCTGTACTAGCAGAACCTACTGTATATTGATCTGGTGAGGACTGGGATGCCTGATTTACCATAGAAGATGCAATTTTATGAAAGTACAGTTTGTAGAGTCATGAGTACAGCTGAGATATTATCATGTGTCACTACAAACAACGGTATTATTACATCCTACCCTTGGTATAGAAATCTATCGCTAGCTAGTTGATATTTCTACCCATAGATGAAATTCATTTGCCACCTGATTAAAGCAAAAGATGATTACCGCTATGAGAATTGAATTGTAGAGTAAGTATTAAGGATAAAATATTCAAGCATCTTAGGGTGACACAATACACCAAGGTTACTAAACTAAACCCCATTTCTCCCAAGAAATTACCGTTTACTCTCTGTATGACTCACATTCAGGATAGGGTAAATCAGGAGTTTTACTACCAGCGAACTTCAGTAAGGCTGAATTGGCGCTCTTTGTTACTCCCAGAGATATCAAGTCAAGTAGACATGAGCGAATTTTTTGAACAAAAGGTTCGCTACATTACTAAACTGACCATTGTTACTTTTAATATGTTAGTACTACCAAACCAAAGAGGTAATAATTGTGACTAAATATGACAAGATTTTTAATTCAACAAAAACCACAGAAGAATCACTGAGTCCAGAAGAAGCCGTAGCTGCGATCGCAGTTGTCACGGAAATGGCTGATTTGTCTGTAGAGGAGGTAGACGCAGAAGTTTTAGCGAGTATCCTTTGGGACTTTGAGGTTTTTGAAGAATACTCAGAAGATGAAATTGCCCAAATAGTCGATAGACTCATCGGAATTGCAGAAGTTGAAGGACTGGGAAGCTTATTTAATGTCGCCAGTAAAAGCCTTTCCGATGAACTAGTTCTAGATGCGTTTGCTGTCGGGGTAATGGTCAGTATAGATGAAGACGATCTGATTATCCCCCAACAGAAACAGCCGTATCTCAAACAGTTGCAGCAAGCCTTAGACCTAGAAGATGAAGAAGCCCATGAAATTACACAGGAAGTAATTGCGGCCTATCAAGAAGCAGAAAACGAAATTTACCTAGACGACGAAGAAGACACAGTAATAGTCAGAGATTATGGCGACGAGGTATATGAATCGCCCTCTGGTAATTTTTCCGTCCCAATTCCTGTTGATCCACAGCAGGGAGGTAAAGTAGAAAGTGAAGACGGGGTAGTTGGCTTTTTTGATAACTTCGGGACTATGCTGAGAATCGATCATTATCCCATCTCCTCAGAACAATTAGAAGAAGTGGAATCTATTGGACAAGAAGAATATTTGCAATCAATTCTACTCAACAAGTATGTGCCAGAAGCCATTTTTACGAATATGCCAAAAGCTGAGGTTAGGTATACCGAATATTTGAAAGACATAGTTGAAGGTTCTTACTTTGCCCTCATTGATATGCCCCAAGGTTCAACAATTTCCCAATCAACAAATAACGGCACAGCCACCAGACTAGATGCATACCGAGGGTTACTGGCATTTATGAACTCTAACTATTTGTATATAGTCAGCAGCCAGCACAGCTTTTTTAACGGTGAAAAACCCAGTTCTATTAAAGAAGAAGCCGAGGAAATCAAGGATAATATTTTAGACTTTGTAGAAACTATAGAGTTCACAGAAACAGAATAACTTGGCAATTTTATTCTGCTACGGGGAGTCATTAGGAAACACCAAAAAATAAATTACCCAAAAATTGTAGGGTGGGTTAGCGCAGCGTAACCCACCATTATCCTAGTACAAGTTGGCGTAAA
Source organism: Nodularia sp. LEGE 04288 (assembly GCF_963896525.1). NCBI lineage: Bacteria > Bacillati > Cyanobacteriota > Cyanophyceae > Nostocales > Nodulariaceae > Nodularia > Nodularia sp. LEGE 04288. The sequence goes on along the minus strand of NZ_CAWQOY010000182.1, from coordinate 102,011 downwards.
TAAACAGACCATTCAAAATCTATGAAAAGCCCATTTTATAAGCTTTTTGACTTTTGACTTTTGACTTTTGACTTCCGCCTTGCGGTACTAGTGACTACTTAATCAATTTTCGCCGCAGCAAATCCAAAGCAGTGTTACCACTCACATAACGAATTAAATCACGTCCCCGCATCGCACCAAAGCGATACTCAAAACTTGCAACTTCATTTTTTGGACCCGCTAAACCGATGTAAACTAAACCCACAGGCTTTGTCTCTGTTCCTCCAGTTGGGCCAGCAATACCAGTGACACTTAAACCCCAAGAAGTTGAAAGGCGAGTTTTTACCCCCATCGCCATTTGTTCTGCAACAGTAGCACTCACCGCCCCAAATTTATCTAAATCCTCTGGGTTAACTCCCAGTAACCCCACCTTCACCGAATTATCATAAGAAATTACCCCACCCCAAAAATAATCAGAACTCCCAGAAATATCCGTTAACATTTGTCCTAAACCACCACCAGTACAGGACTCGGCTACTGATAGTGTTTGCCCTGATAAACGCAACAAATTACCCACTACAGAAGCTAAAGTCTGATCATCAGCCCCGTAATAATCTAAGCCAGCAATATCTTTTAGCTGTTTCTCCACAGGTGAAATTAAAGCCTCAGCCGCAGCTTCTGAATCAGCCTTGGCGGAAATGCGTAATCTGACTTCACCTTTACCCGCATAAGGGGCAACAGTGGGATTAGGTAAGTTAAAATAGGGAGCAACTTTTTCAGCTAATGCAGATTCACCAATCCCCCAAAACCTTAAACTGCGGCTATAAATAATCTCCTTTCCCCAGCCTTGATTTTTGAGATAAGGGACTGCTGTATCTGTCCACATCCGGTGCATTTCTGACGGGACACCAGGAAAGGTAAAAATCGTGATTTCGGGGCGCGGTTGCCAAATAATTCCCGGTGCTGTCCCAGTAGGATTGGGTAAAATGTCTGCACCTTGGGGAATTAATGCTTGTTTGCGGTTACTGGGTGACATTACCCGACCACGTTGGGCGAATTTCTGAGTGATGTCTTCGATGATTTCGGGACGTTCTATCAAGGGAACGCCAAAAAAATCCGCTATGGTTTCACAGGTGAGGTCGTCGGGTGTGGGACCAAGACCACCTGTAAAAATAAGAATTTGCGCTCTTGATATAGCAATTTCGATAACTTGCTTTAATCTTTCTGGGTTATCGCCAACGACTGTTTGATTGTAGTGGGGAATCCCTAGTTGGGCTAATTGTTGGGCTAAATATTGCGAGTTACTGTTGAGGATATCCCCTAGTAAGAGTTCTGTACCAACACAAATAATTTCTGCACTCATTGAGATGAAAGGGAAGGAAGAAAGGCCTGTATTTTACAGTAACAAATTATTGAATATGAATTTAAAAAAATACAGAAAGAACCTCACCCCCAGCCCCTCTCCTTACTAAGGAGAGGGGAGATTTGAATGCAGGTTTAAAGCCTGGGTTTTGATGTTATTTAATATTCTTGTTAAATAAAAAGGCGGGCTTTCCAGCCCACCCCAAAAAAAGAGATATATTGGTAATTCCTTACTTCCCAATATAAAATCACCTATCTTCTTCTTCTCATCTTCCTTCGTGTCCTTCTCCTGGCGGAGACGCTACGCGAACACGTCTTCTCCCAAAGGGAGAGGCTAGCGCCAACGTGGTTCATTAAACAACTTGACACTATCCACAAAGGTGAACTTAAGCTAAGGCTGGTACTGGGATTTGTAGATGTGGGTACAAGGGGAAGCGATCGCACAATGCGGCGACCCGTTGGCGACAATCTTGTGCTACTGTCTCAGAATCAGGCGAAAGCAGTCTGTCAGCGATAATATTCCCAATCTCCGTAAATTCTGTTACACCCAAGCCGCGTGTAGTCATGGCTGGAGAACCTAACCTCAGACCACTGGTAACAAATGGTGATTGCGGATCAAAGGGAACTGTATTTTTGTTAGCGGTAATATTCACGCCACTCACCAGTTGATCGGCTTGCTTTCCGGTAAGTCCAATATTCTGTAAATCTACTAGCATCAAATGATTGTCCGTTCCATTTGATACTAATTTTAAACTGCGGTTTTGCAGTTGACTTGCCAAAGCACGAGCATTATCAATTACTTGCGCCGAATACTCTTTAAATTCCGGCTTCAGTGCTTCCCCAAAAGCCACTGCTTTTCCGGCAATGACGTGTTCTAAGGGACCGCCTTGAGTGCCAGGGAAAACAGATTTATCGAGCTTCTTGCCTAATTCTGCATCGTGGGTCAAAATCAAACCACCACGAGGACCACGGAGAGTTTTATGAGTTGTGGTTGTGACGACATCACAGAAGGGAAGGGGGTTAGGATGCAAACCAGTAGCCACTAAACCAGCGATATGGGCAATATCTGCCAGCAAGTAAGCGCCGACTTCATCAGCGATACTGCGGAATTTTTCAAAATCAATCACACGAGGATAAGCTGAATATCCACAAATTAAGAGCTTGGGACGCTCCCTCAGCGCCTGCTCCCGAATTTGTTCGTAGTCTAGCTGTTCTGTTTCTTTGCTGACACCGTAATGGCAAACTTCAAACCATTTACCCGAAACATTCACTGGTGAACCGTGGGTGAGATGTCCCCCATGAGACAAATCCATCCCCATGATTTTGTCACCGGGTTGCAGTAATGTCAGGAAAACTGCAAAATTTGCCTGAGCGCCAGAATGGGGTTGGACATTGGCATGAGCTGCACCAAATAGCTGTTTAGCTCGGTCGATGGCGATTTGCTCGATTTGATCGACAAATTCACAACCGCCATAGTAACGTTTACCTGGCAATCCTTCGGCATATTTATTGGTTAATGCGGAACCTTGGGCGGCTAATACAGCAGCTGAGGTAAAGTTTTCACTAGCAATCAACTCTAGGTGGTCGCGTTGACGCTGTAGTTCTTGGTTAATTAATTCGGCGATCGCCGGATCGGAGTTAGCCAAAATTTCGGAATTCGTTCTAGTCACTTAAAATTATCCTTGGTGGAAATTTGCACAACAATCGATTTGGGCTTGGTGTAGCACCTCAATCAACGCTCACCGTTAAGAGTTTTTGACTGCTAACGACTAAGGTTTATTTAGTACTGACTTCTTTATTATCGTCAAGCTTTTTCCTGAATCTCAAATTTTACCTTTCATCGGCATCCAAGAGATAACTGGACAAGCTTAACGGCAGGGCTTCTGTATGATTTGTTACAAAAAGGTAGATATTTTTCATACATAACATAAAATAAATTAAAGTTCACTTGGGATTTTTTTATTACCCCCTATTTACCGAAAACCTGGGGTTTAAAGCCCCGCCCTTCTAGGGCGGTTTTTGCGGTATTATAGCTTTAGCGGTAAAGCGCACAAATAAAAAACGAAGTAGGTCAAGCGGACGACTCCTGAGCCGGAACCCTGGTAGTATAAATCCTAAATCTTGTACAAATGTGGGAGTAAAAACCAGAAATTAAAAGCCTTTTCAAACACGGTCGGGCAGTCCGTGTGTGCTTGTGGACGTATCCAAACGGGGAAATTGGAATACTTGTACTCTGGTTTCTAGGGAGGACGGATGAAGCAAGAATCCTCATCTCTTTAGAGTGAGGAGTGTCAAAGGAGGGTTAGCGATGTTAGTCATTTTAATGGATAATCAAATCCTTGCCTCCACGCAAGTTTGCCAATCTTGTTTACTTGCTGACGGTAGCGGTCAACCCCGTTGGCGTGGAGGTCAACTGCGATGCGGTCAAGCAATTCGCCAACTCACTGCACAGCAGCCAGCACAGTATGAATGTCTGATGGGTTTCCGAATTGCGTATATAGAATAATCGGATTTGTCAGCAAGACTAAGCAACTGCGTTATCCTAAGCTCAAGAAGTCTGAAATTTTAGCCATAGGAGAACGCACAATGACTTGGCGCGGGTCTGTAACGGTTTCCGACCGGATTTTTGCTTGTTTACCTTATTTGCTACCCCTAGTTCAAAGTCTAGCCTTCGGTAGCTTTTTCTTCACACAGTTCCCAGTCACACGGGTGTTGCTGATTCCATTGAGTCCATTAATCGGAATTTATCAACTACCCTTTGCCAGCTTGATTATTTTCTTTGCCTTGTTCCTATTAGTGGTGAGAAACGAAAAAATTAGTCACTTCATTCGTTTCAACACTATGCAGGCCATTCTTTTGAACATTGTTTTATTTTTGTGTTCCATACTGCTGGAAGTTTTGGTTTCAATTCCTGGTGCTGGCTTTGCCTTAGAAACGATCGCCAACACCATCTTTATCGGCATAATAGCAGCAGTTGTCTATTCTGTTGCTCAATCCCTATTTGGGCGTTATGCAGAAATTCCAGCAATTTCTGATGCAGTGCATATGCAAGTGCGCTAGCAGTTAACGCCCAGTCACGGTGTTTTCTAGGCGACCGATGCCTTCAATTTCGACACGGACGCGATCGCCTATGTGCAGTTGCCCAACACCCAATGGCGTACCAGTTAACACCACGTCTCCTGGTAGTAGTGTCATCACCTGACTAATGTAGGACACTAAAGCATCAGGAGGAAACACCATCTGATCAATACAGGCAGATTGCACAGGGATAGCATCGTCATTCAAAAAGGTCTGCAATCTCGCCCCAGGATTTAATTCTCGGACAATCCAAGGGCCTAGAGGACAGAATGTATCAAAACCTTTAGCGCGAGTCCATTGGCCATCCTTTTGTTGTAAATCCCGTGCTGTCACATCGTTAGCAATGGTATAGCCCCAAATTTTGGTTTGGGCTTCTTCTATTGTGCAGTCACAGGTGCGATCGCCAATCACTAGTGCTAACTCGCCTTCGTAATCTACCCGTTGCGATTGGAGCGGATACATAATTTCTGTTTCCGTGGCAATGATCGATGTCGGCGGCTTGAGAAATATTAATGGTTCATTTGGTACTGTAGTTCCCATTTCTGCGGCATGGTCTGCATAATTCTTGCCTACCGCCACAACTTTGGAAGGAGCGCAGGGAGTCAGAATTTGGTAATTTTCGGGTTCTAGAATTAAATTTGTGGGTTGCCCTTGTAACCAGGGTGGAGCATCTAGCACCTCCACATTGAGGGATAGTTGTAGCAATCCATAGTAAATCTTGCCTTCTAGATTTTGAACTCGCACATAGCGCTGCGCCATAACCTTGATTAATATCCTTTTGTCTGCGATTAAAAGCTGTTAGCGGTTAGCAATCTTCAGTCTGTAGTAGAAGCCTGAGCCTGAGACTAAATAACTATAGTCTCAATTTGGGAAGTATGCCTGTACTACTGTCTGATTTCAGTTGATAGCTTCACTGTCCACGCACCCTTTCCCGTAGGAGAAGGGCTTTTTGCCTTGTGGGTGGGATGACTCCCTCATCGCCCTAAAGGCAGTTTCTTGTTAAAGATGCGAATTTTGCGGATTTTGCTAATGATTCAAATTGAAAACTGGTAAGATTATAGTTCCTTGTTGCTTCGATGTTGATTATTACTCATATCCTTTGTGATATTACTGTATAAAATCACATCAGCAGCCCCTTCGTCCATAAGGTGACTTAAAATCATGTCCATAGTTTACGAAACAATTTACATCCTGCGTCCCGATTTAGGAGATGAACAGGTAGAGCAAGCAATTAGTAAATATCAGAACTTGCTCACAGAACAAGGCGCTGAGAATATGAAAATTCAAAATCGTGGTAAACGTCGCCTAGCTTATGAAATTAAAAAGCATCGGGATGGCATCTACGTTCAAATGGACTACACTGGTCCTGGAACTGCGATCGCTCCCATGGAACGTGCAATGCGTTTGAGTGAGGACGTGATTCGCTACTTGACTATTAAGCAGGATCTACCAGAAGAAACAGCAGAAGAAGCCGAAGAGACAGTTGCTGTTTCTGCCTAAGAAAACTTCTGAGTAAGCAGTGCTGAGTGTGGAGTTTTTCCCACTCAGTACTCAGCCATAAAAATAGTCAATTTTAAAAAAATTTTACCATTAGTCTTTTTCTGCATAGAGTGGGGAATGCTAAATAAACAAATACCTACTAAAGGCAGTACCATCGCAGTTATACCTACGATTCGACAAGCATTCGTCAATGGGAGCTGTAAGCCACTGTGAGCCAAACTGACACACCCAACATTCAAGCTCTCTCTACCGAAGTATCGCAGCTGCGCCAAGAGTTGCAGCTTCGTGACCAATTAGTGCAGCAGCTATCTCAAGAACTTTTCCGGCTGGTTAAGGGCAATACTAACTTTATCCCCCAGCGTTCTGAACCAGAATATGATCTGAGTCAGTTACAAGCATTGCAAGAACAATTGCAAGCCGTTGAGCAGCAGGTAACGTTCTATCAAGAACAAATTACCACTCGTGACACCGAAATTTACCAACTGCGGCAGTCAGTACAAGAACTCACCGATCGCAGTCGGATGTTGGAGCAAGTTATCCAAGAATTACCTCAAATTTACCGTCGTAAGTTCGAGGAGCGGATGGCCCCAGTCAGAGAAAAAGTGGCAACACTACAACGAGAAAACCGCAAACTTCAAGCAGAACTGCAAAGTGTGAGTTACCGTTTGGCCATCAAAACCCGCACGGCTAGTCACAGTGGCATTGATTTACCGAATTTTGCTCGCTCAGAATCTCACCCAAATCAAAATAATATTTCTACTGTGCAGAATGCCTGATAGTTGGGAATGTTATCCAATTTTAGATTTTAGATTTTAGATAGCGTAGCGTTAGCGAGTCCGCGTTCGCGCAGCGTCTCGTAGAGAGCGTCTTTTGGATTGATTCCACTGATAAATCTGGAGGCTTTTAGCACTCAGGAAATATTAGTCAATAAAAATCCTAAATTAGCCCCTTTATTACATCATAACGGCATTTTTACCCAAAAATAAACCACTTGCCTCTGTGGAAGTGGTCGATTTTTGCTGCTTTTATTTAGTAGCAACATCAGATTTTCACCTGGTGCAGTTTCGTTTTCCGGTTAACAAAATTTGCTTTTAGGTGATTTCCCACTGCACCTGCTTAAACTAACTTCTCTATTTCAAAGTCGGATTAATTAATGTTCACTATTCATACATCTGTGGTAAATTAGCTTGCCAGAGCTAACTTTTTATCCTTGGTGTTGCTGAAAATATCTTCGTAAGTGTCGAAAATGTCAAACACTGAGTCCAGTTGTGTTAGTTCCAAAACTAATCTTACCGGAGCTTGCACGTTGCACAAAACTAGACGACAACCACTTTCACGTGCTGATGTGAGTCCATTGATTAAAGGAACTAATCCTGAACTGTCCATAAAATCTACTTCTGACAAATCAATCACCCAGAGTTGATCAGGCTGGGGTGTTACCGCAAGCATCCGGGCGCTAAAATTTATTCCACCCTGCAAGTCTATGCTGCCTTGGGGCTTAAATAAAACCACTTGATCTTGTGAGATAGTCATGAATTTAACTCAGTAGTTGGAACAAGTAACAGAACAAAAATTTGACATCAATACTGATTCAGTTTCAACGACAAAATTACTGTGAGATTTTCAGATTGAGCAATTTACAGCAGTCCTGTTGAGACAAATTTTTTCAGTAATTATGCCGTATAATTTATGTTGATATCTCCTAAATATAGGCATAATGGCTGGAGAATTTCGGTATCAACAGTATCTTTTACCATATTTTTATATATTACCAGGTGTATTATAAATTTTTCATGATAAATCCTTGACAAGGTAGCATGAAATATGTATCCGTGCTAGCAACTGCTGATGACTGGACGTGGCGGATTGATTGACACCCCAGCCATAGAAGAGTCAAGATAGATGAAAGGTAAAAAATTGTAAAGGCGGCGGTGCGGGATGTCTCTTGAGCTGATTTCACTAGAAAACATCCAGGAATTTGCCCACCAGTATGGTTACTGGGCAATTTTTTTGGGCATTTTGCTAGAAAATTTGGGCATTCCCCTTCCTGGAGAAACCGTGACCTTGGTCGGCGGATTTCTCGCTGGTAGTGAGGAACTGAACTATTGGTTAGTTCTCAGTGATGCCGTTGCAGGTGCTGTGATTGGTGGTGCTTGCGGCTATTGGATTGGTAAAATTGGCGGCTGGCCTTTCCTAGTACAAATAGGTAAAATCTTTCGGATTTCCGATGAGCGATTGTTGAATATTAAAAATCAATTTAGTGAAAATGCTACGAAAGCTGTATTTTTTGGGCGCTTTTTCGCGTTGTTGAGAATTTTTGCAGCACCCCTAGCTGGTATAGCGGAAATGCCTTTCAGAAAATTCTTTTTGTATAACTTAGCAGGAGCAACCACCTGGGCTACTGTGATGGTAACCTTAGCTTTCTTTGCTGGCAAAGTTGTCTCCCTAGAACAACTAGTTGCTTGGGTGAGTCAATTTGCGATCGCAGCTTTACTAATCCTGGTAGCCTTGATTGCTGTCCCCATCTGGTTAGAGTCCCGCCAAGTCAAACGTGCAGCTGGTGAGTAATTAAGAACAGGGGGTACTGGTGCAGGGTGCAGGGGTTAAGATTTTTCCCCACTCCCCACTCCCCACTCCCCACTCCCTATTTCCTAACTTCTACCTTGCTGCGCCCAAATGCGAGTGGGTAAACCCCAAACGTAAATAAAGCCTTCAGCTGCTTTGTGGTCAAATTGGTCTTCAGAACCATAGGTTGCCAAGTTTGGGCTATAGAGTGAATTATCACTCCAACGGCCGACTACAGTAGCATTACCTTTAAAAAGTTTGACTCGCACAGTTCCCAAAACTCGTTCTTGTGTCTTTTGAATAAAAGCATCAAGTGCGCCTTTGAGTGGACTATACCAAAGACCGTTATAAACGATTTGGGTGTAAGTCTCTTCAATACCTCGCTTGTAGTGGCTGACATCTCCTGTCAAAGTCAGACTTTCTAAATCCCGGTGTGCCTGAATTAGCACTAACATAGCGGGTGATTCGTAGATTTCCCGCGATTTAATCCCTACTAAGCGGTTTTCCATCATGTCGATCCGCCCAATACCGTGATTTCCTACCACCTGATTGAGTTGTTCGATTAGCTCCACGGGGTTTTTCGGTGTCCCGTTGAGGCTGGTGGGAATACCTCGTGTAAAACCAATTTCAATGTACTCTGGTTCATTAGGCGTATCAGCGATCGCCTTCGTCATTTCATAGATTTCTTCTAGTGGCTCAACTGCTGGATCTTCCAGTATCCCAGCTTCAATACTACGACCGAGTAAATTTTTATCAATACTGTAGGGAGAAGATTTTTTGACTGGTGAAGGAATGCCAAATTGCTCACCATAAGCGATGGTTTCCTCACGACTCATCCCCCATTCTCTCGCCGGTGCGAGGATCTTCAGATTGGGATTCAGAGCCGCACAAGCCACATCAAAGCGAACCTGATCATTACCTTTACCTGTACAACCGTGAGCGATCGCATCAGCACCGTATTTATCAGCAGCTTCGACTAATATCTTAGCAATTAACGGACGAGCCAAGGCTGTCCCCAAAGGATATCGATTTTCGTAGAGAGCATTGGCTTGAATCGCCGCAAAAGCATAATCTTTCACGAAACTATCTTTAACGTCAACCACCAAAGACTCACTTGCACCCGATTTCAGCGCTTTTTCTCGGATTGGCTCTAATTCATCTCCCTGACCTAAATCTGCTGCGAGGGTAATCACTTCTTCTACACCCCACTCATTTTTTAGGTAGGGGATACAAACGGAAGTATCCACTCCCCCAGAATATGCCAAGACAACCTTTTTAGCGCGACCCATTAGTTTCTCCAATTAGGAAAACAAAGAATGAGTAATTATTATAAGATATGTAGGTTGAAAAACCTCTTCAAAAATTACCTCTCAAAAACACAGTAAATATATTCTCGTTGATTTTCAATTCATTACCCGTACTATCTCTGCCATAGTCGTAGTCATTATTTCTCCAAGATAGGTTGAGTATGGGACTATTCTGATTTGTGCCGAGTCTCAATCTCGCATCAGCACCATAGACAGAACGAGCTACATTTTCATTGATCGGACTATAGTATCCTGATAATAAAAAATTCTGGCTAAATTGAATACCAACACTTGTTACTAGGGTATTCTTCACAGAATCGGGTAAAACATCCCCAAAATAATTCGTTAAACCCAACCAAACATTGCCTAAATTGACTCTGGATCTAACTGTAATTGAATTTACAAAATCATTGGGGCGAGTTTCTCTATCAAAAGCATAATTAACTCCCGTGGATAGAACTAAATTACTATTCCCACTCAAAGAGATACGTTTACCAACACTACCTGTTACTTGACTGTAGTAATCAATATCTGGATTAACATAGCCGATTACACCGCCAGAAAAAGTCCAGCCATTTGAGGTATTTTTACTAAAATCCACCCCACCATAAGCTTTAATATCTTCTGCACCTATCACACCTGTATAATACCTCAAAGCATCCTGTGTCCCTGTGATATTGCCTGTAAAACTCAGATGTGGTGCATATTTTGTTTCTTCCCTATATCTGTTAGATGCTACATTATTCACTTCTTGATTGAGAATTGTGACGTAAACCTGAGTGTAAAAATTGTCTAAATTGGCTGTGGAAAAATTTTGATTATTAATATTAGAAATAAAATTTATATCAGACTCAAATCCCCCTTCTCCACCACCAGAGGATAAAACTGTCAGAGGGCTAATCTGTTCAAAACGAGTCGTAAAAGCAGAACTTCGTTCGATCACAGGTGAAGCACCCAACCAAATACTATTGAAAGTCGCCGCAGGTACTTGGCTCAAATTTACCGCTGTTGGTGGTACACTCTGCGCTCTCGCAATTCCCCCATGATAAGCAGTCAAACTATTAGCAGGAAGTCTGACATTATTAGCAGCTAAAAATAAATTATTGTTAACATTTGCGTTAATTCGATTTTCTGAACTAGCAATATTAGGTACAATATCAGGCAACAAATTATATCCCAGTTGCAAAGCTGTATTTAGTAAAGTATTATCATCATTTAAAATCAAGCTAAATCCCCGTACTGTCCGACCCATTACAGCTTCGCGGTCATTCACTTTCACAATCTGTCTAACTCTAGAATAAATTGCTGCGGGTGTGTTTTCTATTTCTTCTCTTCTGTTAATAGAAAGTTGCTCTCCAGTAATATTACCCACAAACGAACCTGTATTAGGTAAAAATAAATCTATCCCAATTTCTTGACCATTAGCGCCAGATTGAAACCCCGGTTGGCTAATTGCTGCTAGTGTTTCTGGTTCTACCACATCACCTACATTTGCAGTTTGAAAAATCCGAGTTGGTGTCTGGGTATCAGGATCAATATCAGCAGATGTTAAACCAGGAGTATATGTGCAGATTTGATTGGGGTTACTACCAGGTAAGATACATGAACCTACGAGGCTTAATTGCAGTTCTGTACCCAGTACAGTCAGGGGTTCTGTGAGATTAACCGTAATTTCTCTACTTTTTCTCAACGTTTGCAGTTGCAAATATTCTCCTTTTTGGTCTACGGTGAAAATATTATTTGTTGTCAAGTTTTCTTGGACTTGTCCGTTCAGCTTAACCAGTCCGTTCAGATCAAAAGTAGTATTTTGGTTATTACCAAATCTGGAACCTACAGTGAATTGTCTTTGGGTTAAATGATTAATGAATACACCATTTAGTGGGATAGTAGTTGTGCGGGGATGAATTTTTTGCTCATCAGCAATTCTAGGGGAAATAATATATTCTTGTTCAGTTTGGGGTGATTTTTGCTCAATATCCAATTCATCAACTCTAGGTTGTGGATTGAGTTGTTTGCGATCAGATTCTCCTTGACTAATCCTTTTGGGAGTACAAGACTGAACTGGAGAATTAGTTTTTGCTAAATCCGTAACTGTGGTAAATTCTGCTTCTCCAGTATTGCTGGGAGGACAAGATGGGGACTGGGAATTAGTTTTTGCTAAATCTGTTACTTGTGTTTGTTGAATAAAATTAGATCCGGAGGCTGGTAATTGCTTCTGTGATCCTGACAAAATTCTCCAATATTCCAGATGAGCAATTAATGCAGCAGCGTCCTCTGAAGTGGTGGATAATTTTAATTTGCTATTATTATTGAGGTGTCCCAGTGACAATGTTTTTGCAGATATTTCAGCGCCAGCCTTTTTAGCAAAGAATATTGTTGTTGAACTAAATATTAATAATAATACAAATGCCAGCTTTAAGTTTTTGCGCGGCGAAATCATCATAAAGATTTATAATAGACCTGGAATCAACACCTAATGAAATTAGATTTTGGTGTGAGTAATTTGTGAAGAAATTTCAACGTAAGCTGTGTTTTCCCCCAGCGCAACGCACCGCCAATAATTCCAGGTGCAGTACCCTCTGCATAACACACCTCCGGACAATTGATATTTCTTCATATACAGCCAATTTTTCTCGCCCACTTACTGTTTGATAAAAATTTGACTATTATCTGGTATTTGCCAAAATAGTGCTAGTTTAACTGTGATTTATTCGCTGATATAATAAGCTAGAGACACGCGGTAATCATGTCTCTAACAGATAAACACAACAGATTTAGGGTTGAAAGAATTTGAAGAAAGTATCAGTCTGACTCCTGATATTGATTCTTCTTAATTCTTGATACCCTAAAACCCAGTTTCGATAGATCCGATGGGGGTTTCGGTAAAGGTAGTAATAGAGTTGACTTGGCTAGTTCCTAAAGCAGTGTCTGCACTACCTTTGATAGTGACATTGGTGAAAACTTCCCGGTCAGAAATATCACTGTCTTCAAAGGAAAAATAGCCGTTATCGCTGAGTAATTCGATTACGCCAGCACTTCCCAAAGCGGAAGCTGAGACAACACCAAAGTTACTTGTGGCTACAGCAGCTGCATCATTTTTACCTACAGATCCAGCCGCAGCCATATCAGTTACCAAACCATCTGCGTTAATTGTAGCTGCTACAGCTCCAGCCGCACCGCCTTCACCAGCAGAGGCTAGAGAACCGAAGCCAAATACACTAGCGGAAACTGCAACTAAGGCGATCGCTAATTTTTGGTTAAATTTCATTGACTTCTATTCCTGTTATTTCAACTTTAATGTGATTGCCATCTACGCATCTTACATCTGTGCTGTGGAAAATTTCACTATTTCAGTTACTGTGAGCGCCAGTGATTTTATCAACACAACCTGTTGAATTTAAGGTGTGCTTACTCTTTAATATCTGAAGTGAAATAACATGATATTTCCAGCACAATTTAGGTTAAGTTTTGGTTAAAACTTATAGTGCGTAAATCTTACAACACAGTTATATTACTTAAAAGTAATTACTTAGTCAAGGGATAAAATTTTAATTTCAATAAATTATTTTTTTCAGGAAATAAAGTTAATTTAACCTAACCTTAATGAAATAATAAACTAGATTTTAAATATTTTTGGTTAATTCAATCAAATGTAAATCAAATAATTTGGATTAGTTTTAGTCGATTATTGTTTGCATAGATTTAAGCAAAAATCATCATAAATTAGAGTACATTAATCAAAATGTACCCTAATATTTAAAACTGATTAAATTAGTGAAATTACAGCACGTTTCATCTGAGTAAAGTCCACCAAATCCGGCAGAATAGCCACCCCACAAGATTTATCATCTTAAAATGTGGACTTCATTGACTGGCAAAGTGCTGTAAGCGCGATCGCTATTTCGTAGATAACTATTAACTATAGCAATCCTCAAGAAGTTACGAACCCAAAGATACCCGACTTATTCAAGTCCGATGTGAGTCTCTTTTGTGTTGGTAAATCTATAGGATTGCCATATTAGGACATCAAGAATTAAGCACCAATAATACCACCGTCATCGCGGGTAATAACCACTGTTGCAGAACGGGGGCGACCAGATGGGCCATAACCTTGACTATGTGGCCAGTCGCTGTTGCTTGTAGGATTGGCAACACTTCCGCGAGAACCTGGGTGCTGAATATTCACAAACATGGTTTTATTATCAGGTGTAGTAATTACACCAGTTACCTCACAGTCTGTTGGGCTGGTGAGGAACAGCTTAATCTCTCTGGGATCATTAGGATTGGCACAAACCATCGAGTTACTACCGATGTTGAGATAGTCGCCTGTACCAGTACCGGACTGGTCAGTTTGAATCCAGAGACGACCGTAGTAGTCGAACCAAAGACCATCTGGTGAGCCGAAGTCATCACCATTGATATTACCTTGACGAATGGGGTCTGGGTCTTTTTTGTCGCCATTCAAAACATAAATATCCCAATTGAAGGTGGTAGCTGTAACGCTGCGTCCGGTTTCACGCCAACGAATAACATGACCGTAAGCGTTGTTGGGACGTGGGTTAGCAGCATCAACCGGAGGACGTGCATTACCTCCAGGAGTTGTACCATCTGGGTTATTCACTGAGGCCGGATTTGTTCCGCGACGACTGTTGTTAGTCAAGGTGCAGTAGACTTCAACTTCATTGAATCCACCAATCCGAGGACGTACACCAACCCACTCTGGGCGATCCATCATTGTCGCGCCAACTCTGTCCGCAGCCTCTCTGGTCTTAATTAGCACTTCAGCTTGGCTATTAAATCCGTTCGCTGGTGTGAGACCGCGCTGACCGTAGACTAGAGGTAGCCATTCGCCAGTACCATTGTCATTGAACTTCGCAACGTACAAAGTACCGTGGTCAAGTAGGTCGGTATTAGCATTACGAATATTAGGATTGTATTGTCGAGAGCAAACGAACTTATAGATATACTCGTTTACGTTGTCATCACCCATATAGAAAGCCAGACCGTTGTTATCATCAACAACATATTGAGCGCTTTCGTGTCTGAATCGACCCATCGAAGTGCGCTTGACTGGTTTGCTTTTGGGATCGTAGGGATCAATCTCGACTACCCAACCGAACAAATGAGGTTCCAGGGGATTGTTATAAGCATCAAAGCGTGGATCAACTTCAGGCCAGCGATAACTAGACGAGCCGCCGATACCGTAGCGTCTCTGTCCATTGCGGATATCTTCTGCTTTATTTTCCAGACCAGGAATGTTAACTATATCTGGATTAGGGTTAGCAAAGTAACCTTGAAAGTTCTCTTCACAGGTGAGGTAAGTACCCCAGGGTGTGATTCCGTGGGCGCAATTGTTGATCGTACCATAAGCGGTGTAGCCATCGTTGGTGCCAATTTCAAATGAGCCAGTAGGTTCAATTGAGAATTTCTTTGATCTCATCAGCGCATCACCCGCCGCAAGCCCGGAAACTCGCATTTCTGTGTTACCAGTGATGCGGCGACCATAACGGGAATTGCGGTCAACACTCCAGTTATTACCGAATCTGTCTTTAGATATTTCTTGGATAGATACGCCGTGAGCAGCCTGAGACTTTCTGGCTTTCTCAATTGTCATGACGGTGCTACCTTCATTACCGTCGGGGTGCAGGAACTGTTCTTGGGTATATTCGTGGTTAACGCACAGTATGCCACTGCTATTGTATGTGCGGCCTTCAAGAGGCACTGGCAACCCGGATGTCCGATTGAGATAACTCCGTCCTGGGAGAGGGAAGAAGTGCATTCCATCATGGTTCATCCCTACTTGTTTTTCCTGTGCGGCAGCATCCTGGGACGCATCTGGAAACCAGTCTGGCGCACCAGGCATGATAGGATCACCCCAAGCAGATAGTATTCTGGCTGTGTACCCTTTAGGAACAGTGACCAGATCCTTCTCTAGGTTTCCTGTTGCTGGGTTGCGGAGATTTGGCTCGATGCTCTCGAAGCCAATACCACCAAATCCAAGCCCGGCTGGAACTGGTGCTGCTTCCACAGTTTGAAGGAAACCACCGAGGGACATATCACCTAATACAGTTAGGGCTGATGTACCTACAGCTGTCATCACAAAACGTCTGCGCTTAATGCTGACGCGTCCAATCACGTCAAGGATTGACTCGTTACCGGATGGATTTATGGTTATATCGTTCTTGGGGTGAAGATGACCTTTCATTCTCTATTCTCCATTTAAGGTTTACGCAGTTGCTATTCAGTTAATTTCTTAATGACTAGTGCAATCTAGTAAAGAAAAACTCTACATATTGACAGAAAAAACTCAGATATTGAAAATTTCCGCCATTTTCATTTCTTTTCAGTTAATAACAAGTAAAATTGCGCTTGTACTGCTGACGCAGACAAAATTTATCCAGTCTGTTTCAATTTAGGTAACAAGCATTAAGATGAGATTATGTATTGTTTAATTTGAATTTATCCAGAAGCTTTTTTTGAGAATAAATCCTATTTTCATGAGAAATATTTCTATTAAATTAGGAATATATTTCTGCGGATAAAATAGAAAAAATCCCTATCAGCACTATCGAGTCAGTTTTCTAGTTGCTAATTAGCATGAATAATGCTTAAATATATTAATAATTATTTCTATTTATTTGATGGTGAAGTTCTGACAAAGTTCTATAAATTGACCCGGCTTTTACCGATAATAGAAAATGGTATCAGCTGGTAGTCAGAGCTTGAGTATCTTTTGTAAAGCCTTGCGATAGCTGCGCTGAGTACGTAGCTTCGATCATCGAAGATAGAGAATGGAACAGTGTTCAGTACTCTGCTGTCCTATTCTGGAGATGGGTAATCCTGTTGTGGGTGAGACTGTGTTTTTCAGCGTTGTGATACCGACTTACAATCGTCAGCCGATTTTAGAAAAGTGCCTCCGAGCTTTGGAGGTGCAGAAGTGGAGTGCATCAAGTTCAATAACGAGTTACGAAATTGTTTTAGTCGATGATGGTTCTACTGATGGCACATTGGAGTGGCTGGTGGCAAACCAGGAGGAATTTTCCCATGTGCGATGCTTTGAGCAAGATCACGCCGGGCCGGCGGCGGCTCGGAATTTGGGGGTAGAAAAGGCACTGGGAGACACAATTATCTTTATTGATAGTGATTTGGTAGTCTTAGAAAATTTCTTAGCAGCTCATGCAGAGGCGCTGGTGCAGGGAAGGGAGAAGTTGGCAAGCGATCGCTTTTTTACTTACGGTGCAGTAATTAATACTTGCAATTTCGATCACCCCACCGCAGAACCCTATAAAATTACAGATTTTTCCGCAGCTTTTTTTGCCACAGGTAACGTAGCTATCCCCAAACATTGGCTAGAAAAAGCCGGACTGTTTGATAACAGTTTCAAACTCTATGGTTGGGAAGATTTAGAATTAGGTGTAAGACTCAAAAAACTGGGACTACAACTGATTAAATGTCCCGCAGCCGTTGGTTATCACTGGCATCCACCGTTTAATTTAGCGCAAATTCCCCGTTTGATTGACCAAGAAATTCAACGCGGACGCATGGGAGTTTTATTTTATCAAAAGCATCCTTCTTGGGAAGTGCGAATGATGATCCAGATGACTTGGTTTCATCGTTTACTTTGGGGCATTCTCTCACTTAATGGCACACTGAACGAGCGGACAATGGCTCCTTTCTTGCAATGGCTAATTAATTTAGGTAAACCCCAGTTGGCGTTAGAAGTTGCCCGAATTTTTCTCAATTGGTACAACGTCAAGGGAGTTTATGCTGCTTATGCAGAATCTAAATACCAAAACAATTGATATTTAATATGGAATGGCTAGGAATCTAAATGAAATATTAAATATTAAGTATGATTATTTGCGTTACACAGCCAATTGCTTAATTTTTTAGAGGAATCTCAATCAGAAACTCAGTCCCCTTGCCTAATTGGGTTTTATACTTGAGATTTCCATCATGCTTTTTCACCACAATTTGATAGCTGATTGATAGCCCTAATCCTGTACCTTTGCCTACGGGCTTAGTGGTGAAAAATGGGTCAAATATCCGTTTTTGAATTGTTTCTACAATACCTCCGCCATTATCAGCAATCCGCACAACTGCATAATTTTCAGGAGAAATTTCGGTACGAATCCGAATTTTTGGTGTAGCTTTTTGAAAGTTGATAGGCTCAATTATCTGTTGGTTCGAGTTGATTTTATTGGTGTTTGCTACCCATAAATCTTCTATAGCATCGATAGCATTACATAAAATATTCATAAATGTTTGATTGAGTTGTGCAGCATAGCATTCCATCTGTGGGAGATGACCATATTCTTTGATAATTTGGATTTCTGGATATGTTGCTGTAGCATTCAGTCTATGCTGCAAAATTAACAGCGTATTATCAATCCCTTCGTGGATATCAACACGTTTTTTTTCTGCTTCATCCAAGCGAGCAAAGTTACGTAAGGACACAATAATTTTCTGAATCCGCTGACTACCATTTTCCATAGATGCGAGGATATTTGGTAAATCTTCAATCAAAAATTTCACATCTATCGCATCTGCTTGAGTTTGAATTTCCTCATGGGGCTGGGGATAGTGCTGTTGGTAAAGACATAGTAAATCAAATATTTCTTGAAGACTAGTTTTCAAATAACCGAGATTAGCATGAATAAAGTTAACGGGATTATTGATTTCGTGAGCTATCCCAGCCACCATTTGACCCAAGCTAGACATTTTTTCACTTTGAATTAGTTGAACTTGAGTTTGGCGCAAATTATTAACAACTTGATTCAATTGGGAATTAGTACTGCGAAGAGTTTTTTCTGCTTCTTTACGGCGGGTAATATTTTGTTGTAATTGAGCTACATTAATTCTCAGTTCTAACTGGCTAATTACTTGACGACTCAAAGCTGCTAATGCTTGTCTTTGTTCTAAACTCAGTTCTCCTGGTACACGATCAATTACACATAAAGAGCCAATAGCATAACCATCAGGTGTAATTAGAGGTGCGCCTGCATAAAACCGAATATTGGGGTCGGATGTCACTAACGGGTTAGTAGCAAATCGCTCATCGTTTAAAGCATTTGGTACAATTAACACATTTTCCGGCTGACATATAGTATGGGCGCAAAATGCCAGTTCCCTGGGTGTTTCTGTTACTTCTAAACCAAGTTTAGATTTAAACCATTGCCGATTCTCATCTATAAGGCTGACTAAAGCAATAGGAGTACCACAAATATAGGCAGCTAAAGCAGTTAAATCATCGAATGACTGTTCTGACTCGGTATCAAGAATGTTGTATTTTTGCAGAGCATTGAGTCTTTCTTTCTCATTTTTCGGGGTTGGTGGGTTTTTCATTTATTTTATATTGAGTGTGATAAATACTTATAAATGAATTTTTATATAAGGCTACATTTATAAAATGATACAATCAAATATGACTATGTTAATGATTAGCTATAAAAATAGGTTAAAAAATAAAAAAGAATTATTTAGTTTCATTGGCGAATTGATTGTGATATAATAGGAGGGTTGTCTAATCTCGCACATCCAGTCATTCGGGTGTTTCCTCAGAGGGAAATACAACTGGGTGGAGGTTTAACCCGAATAGGAGTTCAAAAAATATGCCAGTAGTTTCATTGGCTCAAATGATGGAGTCAGGGGTACATTTCGGGCATCAAACCCGACGTTGGAACCCCAAAATGTCTCCGTACATTTATACTTCCCGTAATGGTGTACACATCATCGATTTGGTGCAGACTGCCCAGTTGATGGATAATGCGTATAACTATATGCGATCGCAGTCTGAGCAAGGTAAAAAATTCCTCTTCGTTGGTACTAAACGCCAAGCAGCCGGAATTATAGCTCAAGAAGCGGCTCGTTGTGGCTCTCACTACATTAACCAACGTTGGTTGGGTGGAATGCTCACCAACTGGGCGACGATCAAAACCAGAGCCGACCGCCTGAAAGATTTGGAACGCCGCGAAGAAAACGGCGCACTAGATTTATTGCCCAAAAAAGAAGCTTCGATGTTGCGTCGAGAAATGACGAAGCTGCAAAAATACCTGGGTGGTATTAAGAATATGCGGAAAGTCCCCGATGTGGTGGTGATTGTAGACCAACGCCGGGAATATAACGCAGTTCAAGAATGCCAAAAACTGGGACTGCCAATTGTGTCTATGCTAGATACAAACTGTGATCCAGACGTAGTAGATATCCCCATTCCAGCCAATGACGATGCGATCAGATCAATTAAGTTGATCGTGGGCAAATTGGCGGATGCGATTTTTGAAGGTCGTGGCGGTAAGCTCGAAGGTGAAGACGATTACGAAGATTATGACGGTTCTGAGTATGACGACGACTATGATGACGGCGACTACCCGGAAGCGTCTATGGCTGACTCCACTTCTGATGAAGAAGTGAAAGCATAAGCATAATTAAGTAACCGAACCATTGAGTATGGAGACTAAAACAAGCTCACGCTTCATACTCAATTCTTCACAGTTCATACTTGATCGCTTTTTCTTCCCCAGCCCTGAGTAAGATAGAAATACTCAACACCCGTGAGCGATTACAACTCAAGGTTAAGTTAGGAATTTAGGCAACATGGCGGAAATATCTGCAAAACTCGTCCAAGAGCTACGCCAAAAAACTGGTGCGGGCATGATGGACTGCAAAAAAGCGCTGAAAGAAAATGACGGCGACATCGAAAAAGGTATAGAGTGGCTACGACAAAAGGGAATCGCTTCGGCAGGTAAGAAAAGCGATCGCATTGCGGCAGAAGGTCTAGTAGACACCTACATTCAACCAGGTGGTCGAGTTGGTGTGCTGATAGAAGTTAACTGTCAAACCGATTTTGTTGCCCGTAACGAAGCTTTTAAACTTCTAGTTAAGAACCTAGCCCAGCAAGCAGCAACTGCGGATAGTGTGGAGTCTTTGTTGACTCAACCCTATATTGAACAAACCAGAGTCAGTGTAGACCAGTTCATCAAGCAAACCATTACCCAGCTAGGTGAAAATATTCAGGTGCGTCGCTTTATCAATTTTGCCCTAGAAGGCAAACAAGGTATTGTAGACAGCTACATTCACACTGGTGGTCGAGTTGGTGTTTTGGTAGAACTGAACGCCCAAACTGAGTCAGCAGCTCAGAATGAAGAGTTTCAAACTCTGGCAAAGAATGCGGCGATGCAAGTTGCAGCTTGTCCCAATGTCGAGTATGTCAGCGTAGACGAAATCCCCGCCGAATTTGCCCAAAAAGAAACAGAAATTGAAATGGGGCGCGATGATTTGGGTAACAAACCACAGAACATCAAAGAAAAAATTGTTCAGGGACGGATTGAAAAACGCCTGAAAGAATTGACTTTGTTGGATCAGCCTTTCATTCGTGATCAGAGTATTTCTGTAGAAGACTTGGTAAAACAAGTTAAAGGCAAAGTAGGCGAAGATATCAAAGTTAATCGCTTTGTTCGCTATATCTTAGGTGAAGGCATTGAGAAGCAAGAAAGTAATTTTGCTGAAGAAGTTGCTGCACAAATGGGTACGAAGTAACTTTAGTTAGAAGTTAAGAGTTACAAAGGTAACTCATCACTTGTATAATTGCAGGTCAGTCACAATCAACTGGCCTGTATTTTATTAGTTAGTCAGTATCGTGGTAGATGAACCACAGATGTAGACGCATAGCAGCTAGCCGTAAGCTACACAGATAAATAAAATAATAGGTACGTTTGTACCATAATAAAGTATGGCTGATGCCACGCTACGCTATGAGATTGGCAATTAATCAGAGAAAATATGGCTAGAGCAATTGAGCTAATTGAACGGGATATTACAGCCTTGCAAGCAGCGATCCGCGAGATCGGGGCAGAACTCCACAATGCTTATGCCAGTTATTTAACGACATTGGGGCAAGCCTTGCGGAAACAGTTGATTCTCGCAAGTTACCATCTATGTACCCAAGGGTATCCCGAAAACTTTCTCAAGTTATCTCTGAATCAGCGTCAACAATTGCAACAAGCTATCCGCAATTTGGGTCAAGAGGCAGCTGATTTATTACTTTCTTATATGCAGGACGAGGAAGAGGAGGAAGAGGAGGCGGATGAGGCGGATGAGGAAGAGGAGGCGGATGACCAGGATGACCAGGATGACCAAGATGACCAGGATGAGCGAGATGAGATACTAACATATATTTTATCTGAAGCATCTGCTTTGCCGCTGATAACTTCAGCCCTGAAAAGTTTCACCCCTGATTTCTCCAACCCCATAGAACTGGCAAAATGGCAACATAATCTGGAAGATTTAACGCAACAGACGCTAAAAAAAGTCTCCCACGATGCTAATCTTTTGTTACAAAAAGCTAGTATTTTACCGCAAAAATTACCAAAACCAATTTTAGAAGCGGCGGCGGCGGTCTCAGAAGCATCTGCTGAGGTGATGCCAGGGCCACCCAATCTCTTAAACTTGGTGGTGGAAATTGAAAATGAACAAGATCCAGAAGACTCCAGACTCACAAAGGTGATGGCGATTAACCTCCGATTGGGGGAAATTGAATTTGCCGATACTAATGTCTCATCTGGCCGCAGACAAATTCGCAATATCTTAGTTCAGCTAAATAAGGTAGGGCGAGATTATCAAAAAAAGCAACGCGAGCGCTCAGTTGCTGAAGCTGAATCTGCATGGCGTGCCTGTTGGTTTGAGTAGGGAGTGGGGGAAGAAGCAGGGGAGCAGGGAGCAGGGGGGAGAAGACGGTAACTTCCCAATGACTAATGACTAATGACTAATGACTAATGACCAATGACTAATGACAAACCAGATTGGGTAAGATTGCACAAAGCCTTGGCAATAGAAGCAGACAAAGGCTTCACAGACTTGATGGGCAGACAATACCGCTTCAGTGAATTTCTCTGCTTGACTTTTGGGAAATTCCCCACAGCTTTGCCCCCATCAGAACGTGGCCGTTGGCAAGAACTAGCGGCAAAATTTGCTAATTATCCCCATCTGGAACAGTCAGAAAGACAGCATCTGATAGCGGAAACTCGGAGGTATCTCTACCAGTTACAGCAAGAACCAAAAGAAAATAGCACAGAGAAATCACAGATATACCAACGCCAAAAACTTCAACCGAAATCACCAATTGTGGCGGAAGTGAGTCGGAGGTTAGCGCCCAACATTGAGCAAAAACTCAGTGATTTACCAGAAATCGGCCCTCGTCAGGCGGATAAATTAGCGGCGCTGAATTTGTATACTGTGCGCGATTTGCTTTTCTACTATCCCCGTGATCATATTGACTATGCGCGTCAGGTGAATATCCGGGAATTGCAGGGGGGTGAAACGGTGACAATCATTGCTAATGTCAAGCGTTGTAACTGTTTTACTAGCCCTAGAAATAAGAAATTATCGATTTTAGAATTAGTTCTCAAAGATAATACTGGTGAAATTAAAATTACTCGCTTTTCTGCGGGGGCGCGTTTTGCTAGTCGCGGTTGGCAAGAAGGTTTAAAACGCCGTTACCCAGTGGGTAGTATTTTGGCGGCTTGTGGGTTGGTGAAAGAAAGTAAATATGGCTTGACGCTGGATAACCCGGAACTTGAGGTGTTAGCACATCCAGGAGATACGATTGATTCTTTGACTATTGGTCGGGTAGTGCCAATTTATGCTCTAACTGAGGGTGTGATGGCAACTATGGTGCGACAGGCGATAACGGCGGCTTTACCAGCTACGGTTCACCTGAAAGATCCTTTGCCTAGAGGGTTAAGGACAAAGTATAATTTGATGGAATTGAAGGATGCGATCGCTAACATCCATTTTCCAGATGACAGCATGACTCTGCAAGCTGCTCGTCGTCGCTTAGTCTTTGATGAATTCTTTTACCTGCAACTCGGTTTATTACAACGTCAGCACCAAGCCCGCCAAATTCAAACCAGCGCTATTCTCGCCCCCAAAGGTCAGTTAGTCGAAAAATTCTCGGAAATTCTGCCTTTTCAACTGACTGGCGCACAGCAACGAGTCCTCAACGATATTCTTACAGACTTAGAAAAATCTACCCCGATGAATCGTCTGATACAGGGCGATGTGGGTTCTGGTAAAACTGTGGTGGCTGTAATTGCGATCCTCGCCGCCATTCAATCGGGATATCAAGCGGCGTTAATGGCTCCCACGGAAGTTTTAGCAGAACAGCATTACCGCAAGTTAGTTAGTTGGTTTAACCTGTTGCATTTACCCGTAGAATTACTGACAGGTTCTACCAAAGTTGCCAAACGGCGAGAAATTCACTCTCAGCTACAAACAGGTGAATTACCTTTATTAGTGGGAACTCATGCTTTAATTCAAGACACTGTTAACTTTAACCAATTGGGCTTAGTGGTGATTGATGAACAACATCGCTTTGGCGTTAAACAAAGGGCGTTGTTACAGCAAAAAGGCGACCAACCCCATGTATTAACTATGACCGCCACCCCCATTCCTCGGACATTGGCATTAACAATACATGGGGATATGAATGTTAGCCAGATTGATGAGTTACCACCAGGACGGCAAAAAATTCAGACCACTGTATTAACAGGTCAACAGCGTACTGAAGCTTACGACTTAATCCGCCGAGAAGTTGCCCAAGGAAGACAAGTTTATGTCGTTTTACCTCTAGTGGAAGAATCAGAAAAATTGGACTTGCGATCGGCTGTAGAGGAGCATCAAAAGTTACAAGAAAGTATTTTTCCTGATTTTCAGGTGGGGTTATTGCATGGTCGGATGAGTTCCGCAGATAAGGACGAAGCAATTACCAAATTCCGCGATAATCAAACGCAAATATTGGTTTCTACTACGGTTGTAGAAGTGGGTGTAGATGTTCCCAATGCAACAATTATGCTAATTGAAAATGCTGAGAGATTTGGCTTATCACAACTGCATCAATTGCGCGGGCGTGTTGGTCGTGGTGCGGCTCAGTCTTTCTGTTTATTGATGAGTAGTTCTAAGAGTGCTGATGCTCAACAACGGCTGAAGGTATTGGAACAATCCCAGGATGGCTTTTTTATCTCGGAAATGGATATGCGGTTTCGTGGCCCTGGGGAAGTGCTGGGAACTCGTCAATCGGGTGTAGCAGATTTTACTTTGGCAAGTTTGGTGGAAGATGAGGAAATTTTGCTGTTAGCCCGACAAGTTGCGGAGAAAGTGATCGAGATGGATGCAACTCTCGAACGTTGGTTTTTGATGAAAGCTGAGTTGAAATATCGTTATGAACGGTTAATGGGTGGGGCGATTTTGACTTAATTCAAACCTCACCCCATCCCTCTCCTTACTAAGGAGAGGGAGCAGGAATCTTCTTTTCCCTTTTACTAATCCTGATATTTCTGAGCTTGTTAATCTGCAAAATCGAAGGGAAATCAATACCTGAACCGAGATAGCGACCTGCAATTTATGATAAACCTTGATGATGAGAGTGT
Source organism: Nodularia sp. LEGE 04288 (assembly GCF_963896525.1). Taxonomy (NCBI): domain Bacteria; kingdom Bacillati; phylum Cyanobacteriota; class Cyanophyceae; order Nostocales; family Nodulariaceae; genus Nodularia; species Nodularia sp. LEGE 04288. The sequence goes on along the minus strand of NZ_CAWQOY010000182.1, from coordinate 76,798 downwards.
GCGTAGACGTAGCCCGTCGCAAATTCAACTTTGTTGTATTGAGACTAAAGTCAAACTTTTTATTTTAGTTGCACAGCCTCAGAACAGAGATATCATATGATATGTTCATTTAATAGTTATTAACTTGACATTTAGAGCCTACAAGTTAATACTTAATTAAGTGTATCAGGTGGCAAGACTTGCCATATGCAAGCAATAGATGAAAATTTATATGCCGTTACAGACCAAACAACTGCGGAGGAATGGTTACAGACCATATCATCAGCACGTTCACTGGCAAAAATATCTGGTGAACCTATCCCACTAATACCAGATTGTGGTAATCTACTCTTGATGAATCTATCCCACTAATAATATTTTGTTAATCCAGATGTGGATGGTAGCAAGGTCTATGAATGCGTCAAAATAAACCTTTTGACGTTCCCATCTGACGACAAGGCGACGATATTTGCGTTGATACCAAGCAAAACACCGCTCTTGTTGAAATCTGGGGACGGAGATTTTGATAGGTCTGACTTTGTTTTTCTTGGTTTTCCAGACTCGCTTTGGAATTTGAGGACGAATACCTCGTTTTCGGAGGTCAGCACGTTTTTGTTTTGAGTCGTAACCTTTATCAGCAGCCAGCACTTTGATTCGTTTACGTGGTCTGCCCCGTTTTAATGTTTTGAGTTTAACCTTATCCAGTAAGGGAATTACTTGTTCTCGCTCATTACCGTTGGCTGGGGTAGTGCAATTAGCCAGAGGCATTCCATTGCCGAACGTCAGCGTATGAATCAGTATACCTTTACCTTTGCCGCCATAAGCAACCTCTTCACCACCTCCCTTTCCAGGGGGAAAAAGACCCGTCAACCGCGCCAAAGTTCCAATTTATTAGTCCCTTATGATCAGCAATCGCTAGTATACGTCCCTGTAGGTGTTCAAATGTTCCATCCTCCCGCCACCTTTTTAACCATCGGTGGGATGAGCTTTTTGATGCCCATATACCCCCCCTTGGTAAATCACACCATCGACACCCAGTAATCAGAATGTGCAACAAACTATTTAATACATAGCGGTATGGTGCGTGAGGCATTCCTTTGCCACGATTCAATGGCTCTTTGGGAAATATATCCTCAAATAACTTCCATTCCAGGTCACTCAATCCCTCAAAACGCCCTGCCATCAAATGATACACCCAACTCATATCAAGAGTAGATTACCACAATCTGGTATTAGTGGGATAGGTTCATGCAAGTTGGCATTGCGCCATAATAAAATCACACAAGCGATTAACTGTTGATATGACACAAGTTTACCAACCCCGTCGTCGAAGCCGTATTCTAGCACCATCGGTGATCGCACCGTCAGACCTTGATCACCGCCGGGAACACAGCAATACTCTGGCTTTGCAATGTCGGGCTGTGTTTGAACGCCTGCGGGAGCATTTAATAGAAACGCATTACAACTGGTTTATTGCCATCGACCCCGAAAGTGAAAATTATTTGATTGATCAAACTTTGCCAGGACTAACCCAAAAAATCCGTCATTCTTATGACGATACCGATGTCAAGCTTACCATCTTTCGCCTGAATGATACTGGAACCTGTGGCAGACTATGGGTGTAGGTGCTTTTGGGGACAATGGTGAGCTATGGTTTGAAATCCAGATGCTGGCCGCCAATGGAGATGTATTTTCTGTGGAAGCTCTATTTGATACTGGCTTTACTGCGGGGTGGCTGGCTATTAATACCCAAGACTTGGAAGCATTGGAGTGGTTAAGAATTGCTGCCCAAATCTTCATGACAACAGCACGAGGGGAAGGTCAGTTCAATTTGTATGAAGGCAGGGTGATCATTGATGACACCGAGTTTATTATTCCCGTTCACGTTGGGGATGATATTCCCGATACCCTCATGGGTTCTGCGTGGTTGGACATCATGCAACTGCTCGTCAATAAACCTCAAGGGATATTAACCTTAGAAGTAGTCAAGGGAAACTAAAAACAGGTTTGGCTAATCAGCTTAATACAGAAGGGTTTGTGCTAGATTGGCATACTGTGATTTTTGGCTTATCCCATTTTTATGTTTTCTGGTGTACGCAGTTCATGATGCTATGTGGGAACTCTTATAGTTTACGTCCTAATCTGGATGACTATAGCTATAGCTTACAGTTTGTTGGTATGTCTGTTAAAATCTCTGCTTTCGACCGCTATGTAATAACCTGATTTTTACGTTAGAGATTCTGATCAACCATAACTGTTGAGAATCCTTGTGTATAAAAAGCCATACTGTTTCGTGGTTTGAGGACTTTCCGTGAAAAGTCAGAATTGTTCAGCCATGTCAATTTTTAAGTCTGTTTTGACATACGAAGTCTGATTTTTTGGTCAATTATCTAGGTCAGTAGTGATTCGCCAATATATTATGAGTTTTGATTCGTCAAAACTTATTTGTTGTATATATCTTTTCTTGGTCTTTTCATCATTAAATATCCGCTCAAACTCTTGCCATGTTTCATACTTCGCTTCTTTGTTTGGCAAGCTAAACGCTTGGTGGTTACTTCTGATTGTCACTTAATGGCTGGAATTTATAACTATGACCTTCACAAAGCTAATTAACTTGAAATTTTGTCAACCATACATATCACCACAATTTTTTTTCAAGAGGTATATTATTGATGTTGCATAAAAACTTTTCAAACTACTAGTTTTGGAAATTCTTAATTTTTGGGTAAAGTATAAAGATGGTTAAATCATCCCTAACAACATCTTTAGCTTCAACTAGCTTCGGGCATAATTATCGTGTATTGATTATTACTTCTTGCACGGGAGAAAAGCGGTTTAAGCCAACTAACCAGTTGACACTGGAAGATTTCAAAGACTCTGCTCGTTTGCAATCTCGCTCTGATGAATTGGGAGAGTTTGCCTGCCCAGCTACTCAGATGTACACTGGGTTGCAACACCTGCGAGCAATAGAAGGAGTAGAACTACTACGCCAGTCGGTTGGTCAACAAGCAGTGGACTTAGTTATTCTATCTGCTGGGTATGGGCTAATTCCTGAAAATAAAATTATAGTGCCTTACGAAGTTACCTTCAACAGAATGAAGGGATATGAGATAGATGAATGGGCCAAATTTTTAGAAGTTCACCAAGCTTTTGAACAAGCTATTGTTGGTTATGATTTGGTGTTTTTGCTATTGGGAGAAAACTATCTGCGATCTCTTCGTCTGCCAGTTGCAACTAAACCTGAGCAGACATTGATATTTTTCGCTTCAAAAACAAGTAAGTCTCACATCAAAGATTTAACTGCAAAAACTTTTATTTTAACTCTTTCTAATGCAGAAGCAAAGCATTATTGCTATGGTTTATTCGGACTTAAAGGTTTTCTTTTAAAGCAATTTGCTGAATGTGTGTCTATTGAAACTGAACTGCTACAAAGGGTGTATGAGAAACCAGAAGTATTCACTCAATCTATGGAGCGTGTACCACATCAATTAGAAATGCCACCGGAATTACCTAAAAAAAAAGTTAATAGTAATACAAGTAATAAAAAAAGTTGCAAATAATTTTGAAAATGGAAAATTAATTTCTGTCGATTCCTGACTTGCCTCCAGCCCCTAATATACATTTGGGTATGCAGTATTTCATTCCAGAATGGGATGACCGAGTAGACCCTGGCTATGACTTTTTAAACGATATGAGTACACCTAGTCGAAACCTCTATGAAAATGACGTGTATGCTCACGAAATGTTTCCATTTTCTAACTATGATGGAATTTTAGTTTCTAAAGTAGTTGTTGAAAATAGCAAAACAAAGAAAGCTAAAATTAACGAAATTGGTATCCATCAATTTATTCGCTTTCCAGGTTCAGTAATGGGAGATTGTGGGGCTTTTGGCTATTTCAAGGAAGAAGTCCCTCCCTACAGTACCGAAGAAATTTTGGATTATTATGAGAGTTTAGGTTTTAATTATGGGGTCAGTATTCACCATTTGATAGTTGGTCCATTTGCTGAAGCAGGTGTTAGGGAAAAACGTTATGATTTAACTATTAAAAATGCTGAAGATTTTATTCAAAAGCATCGAAGTGGAGAATATAAATTTACTCCCATTGGTGCGGTTCAGGGTTGGGACCCTGAATCTTATCCTGAGGCTGTCAAAGCATATATTGGTATGGGTTATGAATATATTGCACTTGGTGGATTAGCTAGAACTCCGAGCCAACAGATTATAGAAATCTTAAAGAAAATTCATCCTCATTTAACTTCTAATACTCGATTGCACTTATTTGGGGTAGCTCGAATTAGTGCTATTCCAGCCTTTCGTCACTTGGGTGTAACAAGTTTTGATTCGGCTAGTCCTTTACGCCGTGCTTGGTTAGATCCAAAGGCAAATTATTATACTGTTACTGATAAAAAATATGCTGCCGTTCGGATTCCTTTTGTGGATAAGCACTCCATACGAATTAAACATTTACTCGAAAGCGGTTTCAAGGATGATTAATTCTAACTATTTAAACCATGAAGGGGGTAATAAAAACACAGCACCATTAGGATGAACGTTAATACTACTTGAGTGATGATTAAGCCACTCATTAAATATAACTCCTATTTCTGAAGATTCATTGTATTTGCAAGGAGTCATAGCTAAACTTTGAGTAAGATGCTTGTGAGCATTATGACCATCAAAACGACTATCTGTACCATCTAGAGTTACGTAAAGCTCTACTGTCATTTGCGCTCTATTGATATAACTAACGTTAGTAACATGAGAGTTAAATACAGATGGAATAGCTATATAAGCGCAGAATTTTGACGGAGCAAAACTTTTGGAGTGTGGATCAAAAACAAAGTAAGTAATTGTGCGCTTTCCCCATAATTTTTTTCCTTGAGAGGTATTTACATCATGATTCCATTGTCGAAGGTTGAGCATCACATCCATCATGTCACCTGCGAAATGAATGCGACGAGATGAAGCAGTCAAAATGGTTGCTGAAACAGACATAGCACGTTCAATTTCAGGTTCTACCGCTAGACTCAGGTTTGTTAAATTTTGCAGGGTTAAATGATTAAGATACTGAATCTCTTCTCTAGGTATCTGTGGGAACAGTACCGTTTGAAAAGCACTCATACCTATGTGTCGCATCAATGAAATAGTATTTGCTGCTAAATTTCGCCGCCCACGCGCCACATGAGAGCTAACCATACTAATAAAGCTGTCAGTTTCTTGCTGTGGCTGGAATAAGTGAGCAGTAGCAAATTTGGCATGATTTGCCACTGGATCTGCTCTGCTAATCTCGAACTCAATCCATAGCCGCCTTGAACCATCTTGACGTTCTAGTAGGACATCTACACGAGGAGTATAGCCTAAGAAATTTGTCAGATCCTTGGATAATATCGCACTCTCATGACGACATACCCATCCTGGGCAAGCTCGTCGAATAAACTCTTGCTGAAGGTAAGATGTTAATACACCCATAATTCAAAAATTTCAACTATTGAGAGTTATGAAGGAATCACAATCAACAGATTTTATAGAACTTCTGCTGAATAATGAAGTTGGAACATCAGTTTGGAACTGGGCAAAAAAAGAGCAGGGATCTGAGTATTATTTTATCCCAGTTGTGACGGAAAGTAACCGTCTTACTACTGATTATTCTCCAATGTTTCTATTTAAAATGAAACCTGGAGAAAGTTGGAGACTTGGCGAAAGAGTGCAAATCCAATTAAAGGCGGGTACTTTCAAATACCAGGGAGTAGTAGCAGTATATTTGTTATTTTTATTTCCTGGTATTAACTTTATACATGAAGTTTGGATTAACCATTACACAAATTTAGAAAATAATCATTCACCTCTGTTTCAACTACAGCAGATGAAACATATTCATCTCCTTTTATATGAGATTTCCGTCCAACCAGAGCGGGTTATCAAAATTGCAAATAATCTTGATTGGGCTAGAATAATTGCTAATGTACAAAATGCTTCTCCCTGGACAGATATCCAATTTGACACTGCTAAAATAGCAGTTCCTCCGTCTGAGTTTCTGTGGAATCTTAAAAACTCTTAATTTATAACACTTTTAGCGATTCTCTTAGAAAAGAATAATAACATGACTTCATTAATACTTGTATACAAGATTAGATTTTGAATAAAATACTAGCAGAGTAGTTTCACTAGAGTCACAAACCTTGGCACAACCAGTACGAGTTCCAGATGAAATGTACGCAATCTTGCAGCACATCAAGTTTTCTCTTGATCCTCAATATATGAAGGCTGCACCAAGCATACAAGATATGGTCAACGTTGCTTTGAAACGATTTATTGAAGACTGGGAACACCCTGATAGTCAACATCAGCTACTAAATGAGCTTCTAGAACAACGTCAAATAGCACGCTCACGAATGGGAAACACTAAGTAAAACTTGTTCAGTGCTTACTGCTACTTGCTAAGGATTGAAGATATCTCTAAAATTAACCCGAAAGCGAATATCGGCTGCTTAATTTTAGATGAAGCCCACCACATTGCGGCAATGGCGACCTCTAACGATGCAGACTTGCGCCAGCGTTTTGAGACTTGCAAAAATCTTGCCCATAAAAGCGATCGCTTACTTTTATTATCTGCCACTCCTGTACTCAACCACGAGCAAGATTTTCTAGCAATGCTGCATCTGCTTGACCCGACAACTTATCAACTTGATGACTTAGCAGGTTTTCGTGACAGGGTAGTAAAACGTCAAGATATTGGTAGAATTCTCCTGTCATTTAAAGAAGGCGCAAACCCTTTCGTTCTGAAAACTAATCTCAAACAACTCCGTAACTTGTTTGCTCAAGATGAGTATTTACTTCAATTGGCAGACAAGCTAGAAAATAGATTACAAGCAAAGGCTGCTGATACAGTTAAAATTGTCAGGGAAATTCGGACTCATATTAGCGATACCTACAGACTTCATCGCCGGATGCTTCGCAATCGTCGCGTTTCCGTAGAAGATGTGATTTTTGACCGTAATATTACACTTAGAACCGAATACGATTTAGATGAGCGATCGCCTGACATCCACGAACTAATTGAGGAGTGGCGTGATGTAGCTCCTGATGACAAACCATATTACCACATTTTTCTCTTGTTCTTCCGTGCTTCTGGTACTTGGCTGGGTATTTTAAAACAAGTAATTCAAGCACGTTTAAGTAATGAAACAGCGCTGCGAGAGGGTTTCCCGATTCAGACAACTGCGTTCCCCGAAGGGGTTATAGAAGAGTATCCGAAGGGTATATTCACTGCGGAATTAATTCCAGAATTTGGTGCTGATAGTGTTCGTATCCTCACTGAAACTCCTCAATTTGCTGGGGAAGCAGAGATTTTGCAAAGCCTGCTGCAAATTCTAGAACAACCTTCAGAGGATGGCGATCGCCTGGAATTACTCAAGACAGTTATACTCTATCAACTCTGTGAACCTTTAAAATTACAATCCTTGAAATTTAACGGGACTAAATTGCTTGCAGAGGTTCAACAACGGATAAAAAGACCCATACCGGGAGACAGTCTGCCAAAAATTGTTATATTTACCAGTTTTGTCCAAACTTGTACCGAAATTGTCCGTTACTTGAGTGATTGTTTTGGTGAGGGAACTGTCGTTAGTCATCAAGTTGGACAAACTCGCGCTCAAGTTGAGAATAACTTAAATCGGTTTAAAAAAGACTCAAAATGCTTCATTTTAGTTTGCGACTTCTCCGGCGAAGAAGGTCGTAACCTACAATTTACCAACTACATGATATATTTTGACCTACCTTGGTCGCCAAATCGCCTAGAACAAAGAATTGGTAGGATAGACCGTATTGGTCGTCCATTGAAAGTTGAGTTAACAGTATTTGCTGGCGTAGACCTACCCGATAGTCTCCACGATGCATGGTATTGCTTATTAAAAGAAGGGTTTAATATCTTTGAACAATCTATTGCCAGTCTCCAGTTTTATGTTGATGAAAAATTACCAGTCTTAGCTGAAATTTTCTTTAAATCTGGTGCAAATGGGTTATTAGAAAATATAGAAGTAATTCAAAAAGAAATTGAGCAGGAACAAGTAAAAATTAGCGAACAAAATGCCCTAGATGAAATAGATGCTCTCGATGAGAACGCTACCCAATATTTTAAAGCTTTAGACGATTATGATGCTCGTTATCAGGAAATTGAACAATTAACTGAAGATTGGATTTGTGATGCGTTGAGATTTAGGGCAATCAATAATCCTAATGTATCGGCACTAAAGCGTTATAAACCTACCGAAAAGACATTAATCCCAGCAGATGATTTAAACAGAAATTTTGCCAGGGTTTTAGAAGAGTTTGGGACTTTTAACCGCAGTTTAGCCAATCAACAACCTGGTGTAAAACTCTACCGCATTGGAGAAAAATTTGTAGAAGCACTATCATCTTATATCCATTGGGACGACCGGGGTAAAGCTTTTGCTATGTGGAGAGTTGCAGAAACTTGGGATTCTGCGGAAGGTGAAGAGTGGTATGGTTTCCGATTTAATTACATTATTGAAACAGATTTAACAAAATATACAGAAAAAAGTACAAAATCTAAAATTTTGAAAAGACGCGTAGATGGGTTATTCCCTCCCATTGTAGAAAGTGTATTTATTGATGCCCGATATGAACAAATGTGTGCTGTTGAAGATGAAACATTATTAAATATCCTGCAACTTCCTTATAAAGGCAAAGGTGGTAAACACCGAGATTACAACTTAGCCAAAAGTCATTTATCTATTCTTGATAATTTTATTGAGTCTAGCAATTGGCCAAAATTTTGCCATCAGGCACGTCGCACGTCTTTAGAGTTACTCAGTCAGCGCCTTGAATTTATGACATTGTGTGAAAATAGCGTCATCCGGGCTGAACAAAAATTAGGTAAGAGACTAGACCAATTGCGTCTACGTTTCAACCGACTTACTGACCAAGAGCGAATTTCTCATCCGTTACTGGAGCAAGAACTCAATAACGAAACGGCATTAAGCCAAGTAATTATCGAAGGAATTCGTCATCCCTCCATTCGTCTTGATTCTGTTGGTTTTATTATCGTTTCTGGGCGACCTCCAGTTCAATCTGAGGAGGATGATTTATGAATGACTCATTCTCAGAACTTCGGGAAATTCTCAAAACAGGTGATATCCCTGAAGATACAAGCCATGTTTCAGAAGTTTGTCATCAGCGCTTGTTGGATGCGCTGCAAAACTCCCCTAAGTCTGGGGATATTGTTAGCCTAGTGCGTCATGTGTTGCGGCGGGAAGATGAAAAACAGGGTGGAAGTTCTGCAACGACTCTTTTAGTAACCCGCAAACCTCCTTTTCCTAATCGCAGTATTTGGGAGCAGGCTAGCATAACCGTGCTGCGCGAAGATCAAGAACACTATCTCATTAGCGCTCGTCCTTGGCAACCGGAATGGCTTGACCTGGCTGACCAATATCCCCCAGATACCCCTTTATGGAATGAAAAACCTCGACGGAATGATGAACCAGTTTCCGGCGACCCGTTTTTGAAATTAATGGAGTTGGACACATATCGCAGTATCGGACAGCGTGAAGCAATTCGTGCAGTTTTGACTGCTCCTGATAATTCAACTTTAATTATTAACTTACCTACGGGTGCGGGAAAAAGCCTTTGCGCTCAACTACCTGCATTGCTCAACTCCAGAAACAATAATGGTGTCAGTGTGGTAGTTGTACCGACTACAGCATTGGCTATTGACCAAGAACGGGCATTAAAACCTTTCGTACACCATGCCACAGCGTATTATAGCGATGATTCTGTAGAGGGTAAAGAAAGAAGAGAAGGGATACGCGATCGCATTCGCGCCGGAACTCAAAGAATAATTTTTACCTCTCCTGAAAGTTTAATGGATTCTCTGGCACCTGCTCTGTATGAAGCAGCCCATCGGGGGATTTTACGGTACTTTATTATCGATGAAGCGCACATGGTAGAGCAATGGGGAGATAATTTTCGCCCCGCCTTTCAAGAAATTCCTGGTTTGCGAAGAGATTTATTGCGTCTTAGTTCCTTCACAACTTTATTACTAACAGCAACATTAACAGAATCTTGTTTAGACACCCTTGAAACATTATTTGACAAGGACTTAAAAGTTATATCGGCGGTACAGTTGCGACCAGAGCCTGCTTATTGGTTTAAGCGATGTGAAAGTAAAGAAGTAAGAAAACAAAGGTTACTTGAGGCAGTTTATCATCTTCCTCGCCCGTTAATTATTTACGGGACTCAAGTTAAAGATGTCGAGGATTGGAAACGAGAATTAACTCGTGCTGGGTTTAAACGATGTGACCGAATGACAGGTAAATCTACTACTGAGCAACGAGAGCAACTAATTGAAAAATGGCGGTCAGGAAAGATTGATATAGTTGTGGCTACTTCTGCCTTTGGATTAGGTATAGACCAAGCAGATGTCAGGGCAGTAATTCATGTTTGTATTCCCGAAACCATTGACCGTTTCTATCAGGAAGTCGGACGGGGAGGAAGAGACGGTAAAGCTTGTATGTCGCTAACATTATATACAACTGAAGACTTCGGACTCGCCCAAGACCTCAATGATAACTCAGCAATAACTATTGAATTGGGTTTGCAACGTTGGCAAACTATGTTTTATAAAAAAGAAACTCTAGGTGATGGACGTTTTCGCGTACCAGTAGAAACACCTCGTTCATTTCAAGAAAAAAATATTGATCAGATAAATAATCAAAATAGGGCTTGGAATATCCGCACTTTAACGCTGATGAATCAAGCCAATTTAATTGCAATTGATTCAGTCGAGCCTCCCCAAAAGAAAAACTTTGAATCACAACCAGAAGAAGCTTATCAAGCAGCTTGGGATTTGTACCGCAATTCTCGCATTATTCGTATCTGTAATCAGCTTCATTTAGAAAAATCAACTTGGGAATCTGAAGTGGAAACAGTGCGCCAGAAACGCCAAACCTGGAGTCATAAAAACCTGCAATTAATGAAAGAAGCTTTAAAACCTAAACGTTGTATTTCAGAGATATTCACGGAAGGGTATAGCATCCCCCCACGTCAAACTCCAGAAACCAGAAATTCTGTGATAGTTTCTCGTGCCTGTGGGGGTTGTCCTGTTTGTAGAAAAAATGGAATCACACCTTTTCCGGGAATAATGCCTACTTCCAGACCTGTATGGCAAAAACCAAATTTTATTCAGGGGAAAGAAATCCAAAGGTTGTTTGCAGGCGAGAAAATTCTGCTTATTTTCTATGATTCTCTGGAACAATTAAATAAATTTTCAAGAGGTCGAAAATTGTTTAAGTGGCTAATAGAACAAGGAATGAAGAATATTGTAGTTTCTCCAGAATATAATCACTTTTTGAAAGAAAGTAGTAAAATACATAACTCGTTTATTTTTCTATTTGATAGCTACGAACCTTTACTCATGCCACGTATTCCTACTTTAATTTTTCATGCTCCAGGAATACCTATACCATTAAAATATTTATCAAATTACAGTACATCAACAATGACACGTATTATTTTAGTTCCTATCAATACACCAGACCCAAACAGAGAGGACAGAAGATTAATTAATGTTTTTTCTGGCAGATACTTTAAATTCGATGTATTTTGTACGGAGATTAGTATATGAGTGTTTTAAAAACAGGTTTAGCTCATCCCAGTAGAATGCGGGGAATATTTAGATATTTACTTCATGCTAAAGGACAAAGAGAAAAGAGAGATGTATTAGAAAGAATATTATCTCCTGATAAATTAGTTGAACATTTAGCGAGTGAAGAAAAATTGAAAGATAAAAAATCCTCCCATCCTATGTTCAATGATGCTATTAGGGAAAGCATAAAATGCAAACTTTTAATTGAAGAGGATAAAGAAGTTGCAATTAACCAAATTTTACCAAAAGACGCAATAAATCCTCAGATTGGTGACAAGCTATTACCTGATACTTTCACTTACCTATTTTTTGCATCTGATAACGAAGATGAAGAGGACTTTGGTCGGGTTTGCGCTTGGTATTTAGCACAGGATATTTATGATGCGCCTGGAACTTGGGAAGAAGTTGAAAACCGGGTTAGCGAACAAAAAGTAGGCGATTTTTTGAAAATGTCAAGCAGTCGTCTCTTTGTCCAAATGGACGATTGGATGCGCTACTTGGGTTTTGCATGGGGTCATACTTTAGCAGGAAAACCTGTCACAGTTCCCGACCCAAGTGCTTATATTAAACGAAATCTCAACCATTTGTTTAATGGAGAACAAGAAATTACCATCCAAGATTTTATTAAAAGATTAGCAAAACAATGTCCTTTATTTGAAACCGGAAAGTTTCGAGAGGAGGTAGAAACACAAATTGGTAAACGTGAAACTAATTTTCTTTCTACAAGTACAGCTTTTGCCTTATTTCGACTTCACGATGAGGGTGATATTCAGCTTGAGAGACAATCTGATTCTGCCTTTATGATTTTACCAAAAGCCAATAACCAAGTTGACAATGATGGGCGAATTTCTCACATTATTTGGAAAGGAGAAAAGTCATGACTTTTGAAAAGTTTGTCTGCTGGAACCTGGATATGATTAGTCAAGTGATGAATGTGGAAGCAACCCAAACTTCAAATCATTTGTTTCTAGCTACACATCATCCTATTGCAATGTATCGTCAAGACTCTATTAAGGCATTATCGAAGAGTGAATACGATGAATCGCAGTTTCTTCATGATTTTTTAGCTGAAAAAGATTTTGCTTTTGTACCCGTTTTGGGTGAATCAGGTACGGGAAAATCTCACCTGATTCGTTGGTTGCAAGCTAATATAAAATCAACGGATAAACGGAAGGTGTTACTCATTCCCAGAATTGGGACAAATTTAAAAGATATTATTGAAAAGATTTTAAATATTGCAGAATTTGAGGTAGATAAATTAGATGAGTACCGCAAACGGTTAAATCAATCGAGCCGCACTTTCACAGATAGGGCTGCAAGAGAACAATTATTAAACAATTTAGCTTTTCAAGTTGGTATTAACGGACAACATACACGCGCTAAACTTGCTGATGAGGAAACGCAGGAATATTTAATCGAAAATTTACCTGCTTTGCTATATGATAATTTTTTTCGAGAACATTTATTAAGAGATGGAGAAATTATCCATCGTTTAGTAATTCATACATTGGGATATCAATATACTGTTGAAGATATTAATGAACGCCGTGAGTTTTCTATTGAAGATTTACCTCTTAATTTTCGAGATTTTCAAAAGGCTGGAGAAAAGGCACGAGAATTTTATAGTTTATTAATAAAGGATGAGGATATACAAAAGCAAACTGTGACTTGGTTGAATGATAACTTAGATCCTGCTATTACCCAAGTTTTAAATTTCGGTCGAGAAGACTTGCAACAATTAATGCGTGAAGTCCGAGAGACATTAGCAGAAAAAAATATTGAATTAGTGCTTTTAATTGAAGATTTTGCTAAATTGCAAGGTATTGATAGGGAAGTCCTCGAAGCAGTTTTAGCAAAACCACAGCAAGGTGAAAATAAGCAATTATGTGCTATACGTACAGCATTAGCTTGTACTACAGGTTATTTTAAAAATTTGATTGATACAGTGCAACAGCGCGTTACCTTCAGCGTCAATCTTAATATTGATACAGTTGGTGATAAATCTTTAATTACTCAGGATGATATTCAAGTATTTGTTGCTAGATATCTCAATGCTGTTCGTTTAAAGGAAAAAGATATTGAAAACTGGGCTAATTCTCAAAATAGAGATGAAATAGAAAGTGCTTGTAACGAATGCCAACATTCCCAAGCTTGTCATACAGGATTTGGTCATGTTCAGGGAATGGGTCTTTATCCTTTCAATTCTAAAGCTTTAGCGCAGATGTTTAGTAGGGTAAATCCAGGTGAATTTAATCCCCGAATTTTAATCAGAGATGTTTTAAAACACACTCTACAAAATTCTATTGATGATATTAAAAATGGAACTTTTCCTTCAGTTACTTTAGGAAACTACTTTGGTAACATGAAATTGAGTACTGATGTGAAGTTACATATTCAAACTAAAGACCCACAAAATTCAAAGCGTCGGGAGATATTTTTAGATTTGTGGGATGATAGTAATGAACTTTGCAATTTGTCTCCAGAAGTTCATACTGCGTTTAACTTACCTCTGCTTGATGTCAAGACTAAACCGAAAGAAATTCCGCAGGTTATACCCGAAAATCGTCGAGTACCGCCAAGGGTTGTAGAACCTTCAGGGGAATATCAGATTGATACTTCGCTACAAGAAAGGCTGGAAGAACTCAACAGTTGGAATAATCAAGGACAACTCTCAGATACGCTTGCACAACATATTCGTCAGTTACTTTTCCCCGCTATTATCGAAAAAATCGAATGGGATACGGAAATGCTGCTGAAGGGTAGTTTCATCGGTAGTGGTGGGAAGTTACTTAAGCAAGAAAATCTCATTTTCCATAACCCAAAGAAACTTAAGAGAACACGTTATTCTGGAATTATTGTATCGCTGCCTCTTAACCCAGATGATGATAAGGAATTTACAGAAACAGTATACGTAATCCAAGGTATATTAAAGTACAATAAATTTGGTAACTGGAAGTTTGAAAATGGCGATCGCTATTTTCGTATGTACGCAAAGTATCTAGAACGTTGGAGTCAGTACATCATCGAAAAAATTCGCCTTTATCCCCGCGAATCTGGTGAACCTTGGAACCCCGTACCTGCTGCGGTGGAATTACTAGCGATTAGCGCCACAATGGCAGGGTATCCTACTAATACCCTCGAAAATTTGATTAATTCTTTGTTTATCGACTTAGATAAAAGCGATGATACAACTCGTGCATCTAGTTGGAAAAAGCTGTTTGATACTTTTAGTCTCAAGAGAAACCGGGAAGCATTATTAGATATTGTTAAAAGTCGAATTGCTTGTACAAAAGGTAGTAATTCAACGTTTCAAATTATTGATGCAATTCAAATTATTGAACCTCTAGAAAAAGTGCGTAAACCTTGGGAACCTCAACAGCAAATTCCTGAAGATGTCCGCGATAAGTTTCCAGAGTTGCAAAAGGTGCGTCAACAAGTCGATGAATTGTTAGAGAAAGCTGTTCTAGAAGAGTACGAACGACAGTTAAATATCTATCAGTGTCTAATATCCGAATTGGGAGAAGATGTTAAGAAAAAGGATGTTATTGACACCCTCAAAGCTGCAATGGAAGCAGCACAAGATGCAGGCGTATTTCGCGCTAAGAAAGGATTTGAAGGAATGTCTACTGTGTTAGATAAATTCAGGCGTACAGCAATTAACCCTTATAGAGACACAATGAACCGCGTACAAAATGAGCAAGAAAAACCAGAAAATAACATTGGTAAATTACTTCAAGAATTAAGCAAAGATTATCAAGAAATAATTACTGATTCTTCAGAATTTCTCGATAACACTAATAATTTTTTGGATGCTTCGATTCTTGAAGCCAAAAGTCGTATTTCGGAGTTAGAGCAATCTGATGGAGCAAAAGTAGAATCTAGTTACCAAGAAATTTGTGATGGGTTAGCTAATTTACGCATTATCATGAATGAAATGAAAGGAGATACACCATGATCATAGAAAAATCACAGGAACTAATTGAATTATCTCAACGTAGAAAATCTCTGATAATTTTTGCAGCTAATCTTCAAATTATTCAAACTAGGCAAAAGCAAATTAGTGATGCACTTGCAACCATTCAGCCACTTATGGAAGCATTAAAAGCTTTTCGCCAAAGGGGTATTAACAATATTAATTTAACTCAAAATGTGGAGTTCATTCTAAAGTTCGTTATCAATGCTGAGGAGAATTTACAAAATAATCCTGATTGGATTCTTGAAAATAAAAATTTTAAAGGTAATTTTTTAAAGTCAAATGTAGAAAATCTAAAAACTACTCTGGAACAGCAATTCAGCGAGGGATGGAAAAGCTACCGCGATCAAAAAATGCCTATTATGAACAACGAAATACTCAATTTATTGGCTAAAATTGCAGCTTTTAAACAAACTGTTTTGCAAATACAGATTATAGATAAAGAGATAAAAAACGTTATTTTCCCTAAAAATAATGCTGAATTTACAATATATGAACAAAAAATAGAGCAATTAAAACATTCTTGGAAGAGTCTCAAGTCTGATGAATTTCCAGAAGCAGTATCGCATTTCCTCCTAGCAGCATCTGAGCAAGGATCGCCTTTAAATCTTTTAACTCCAGAAGTTCAAGATTGGATTAATCAAAATGGCATTTCTGATTCTTTTCAAATTCGCTTAACTTAAATTAAAGTAAGGGCAGAGCAAGGGTGACTACCAATTGGGATAAAATAATTAGAGAATTTTTAGATAAGCTGGAACGCCAGGAAGTTCAACTTTTGACCTGGGGAATTGTTGATGGTGGATTTTCAGAAGATGAAATTGCAGAACTTGCGGAAGATTTTCTGAATACTTACGAGATTGATGAAGATGTTTGGGATTTTATAGACCAAATCCTCGAACGGAAATTGTTGTTTGATTTTAATCTCAGAGGTCGTCACCTTTTCCGCACCCGAATGGCAGAAGCGGTGAGATTATTTGCCCGTCTTCGCCAACTGTTCCCTAATAATAATTGGCAAACATCTCCTACTTTAGTTGCTGATTATCGCTTACAAATCCGTCCGAGAATTTATCCCAATAGGGATATTACACCTAAAACAGTAATTGAACAGCTAGAGGCAGATAAATTATTAACTCCGACCCGACGAAAAGCCGTTACAGCAATACTAAATTCGCCATCGCGCGGTGAGGTTCAACTTGCAGATTTTCAGCTACGTGCTACGAGTCGAATGCTGCGGGATTTAAATAGCACAAAAAGTCGTGGGATGATTGTCTGTGCTGGGACAGGAACGGGGAAGACTTTATCTTTTTACTTACCAGCGCTAACGCATATTACAGGTTTGTTGAAAAACAATGAGTATTGGAGTAAGGGACTAGCAATTTATCCCCGGAACGAACTCCTCAAAGACCAATTTTCTGAAACCTATCAAGAAGCACGTCGTCTCGATGCTGTCCTTAAGGCAGAAGGTCAGCGTAAAATCCTGATTGGGGCATTTTTTGGCTTAACTCCCAGAAGCGCAACATTGAATCTGGTACAGGATAAATGGGTATCAGAAAGTGGTGGGTTTACTTGTCCTTACCTGCGGTGTCCCAAATGCGAAGGTGCGCTATCTTGGCGACGTGCAGATTTAGAAGCTGGTAAAGAGAAACTTCATTGTCTCAACCCCTCCTGTGGTGCTGTTATCCAAGAAGATGAAGTAATTTTAACACGCGATCGCATGGCGAAAACTCCCCCAGACTTAGTTTTTACCAGCACAGAAATGCTAAATCGGTCGATGGGGAACTCCTATTATGGTCATGTATTTGGCATAGCAATGGCGAAACCTCCACAAATCGTCTTGTTAGATGAAGTACATACTTATACAGGAGTTCACGGCGCACAAGTTGCTTACCTGCTGCGGCGTTGGCAAAGAATGATTCACAAAAAAGTCCAGTTCACAGGACTTTCAGCAACCCTAGAAAGTGCGGCGGAGTTTTTCAGTCAGCTGACAGGTTTAAAGCCGGGTTCAGTTGAGGAAATTTCTCCCACAGAAGACCAAATGGCTGTTCGCGTAGCGTCTCGCAGAGAGGGAATGGAATATCAATTAGTTCTCAGAGGCGACCCCGTATCAGGGACAAGTCTGTTGTCTACCAGTATTCAAACAGCGATGCTGCTGCGGCGTATACTCGACCCGTCTGAAGACCCCCCCAGCCAAGGTTTCTATGGTTCCCGTGTTTTCGCCTTCACTGATGACTTAGATGTTACCAATCGCTTATTCCACAACCTTTTGGATGCCGAAGGTCGAGATAGTTGGGGTCGTCCCTTGCGAGGAAGACAGCCATTAGCAGCTTTGCGATCGCATGGTGCAGCTGATGGTAGAGAACGCCTAATTGCTGGTCAGTCTTGGTATTTATGTGAAGAAATCGGTCACGGCTTGCAACTTCCTTTAACCATTGGGCGCACCAGTTCCCAAGATACCGGAGTTACCCCCAATGCAGACGTGATTGTTGCGACTGCATCCTTGGAAGTGGGATTTAATGATCCAGAAGTTGGAGGTGTCATACAGCACAAAGCACCGCGAGATATGGCATCTTTCCTGCAACGAAAGGGACGGGCGGGACGACGCAGAACTATGCGACCTTGGACGGTGGTGGTGCTGTCTGATTACGGACGGGACAGGATGGCCTATCAAGGCTATGATATGCTGTTTAACCCAACTTTAGAAAAGCGATCGCTTCCCATCGCCAATCGTTATGTGATTCGCATTCAAGCAGTTTTCGCCTTTATGGATTGGGTTGGACAGCAATTAACCGCAACTAGAGGAAGTGTCTGGAGAGACTTTGCAACTACAAATTTTTACTTAATTAACCGTCAGGAATTAGAAATAAAACTAATTAAAAATATTCTGGAAACAGAAGCTGGACAACGCAACTTAGAGACATATCTGCAATCAGCCCTACACCTGTCCAAAGATGAAGTCGAAGCAATTCTTTGGGAACCGCCCAGGTCATTAATGATGGCGGTACTTCCTACTTTGCTAAGGCGTTTAGAGTCTGGTTGGAAGCGTCTTCCCATTTATCAAGATGAGTCAGACAAAGACTATCAAACCCGTGACCCGTTACCTGATTTTGTTCCCCCGAATTTATTTAGTGACCTGTTGTTGCCAGAAGTAACCATTACTACACCAGCACAGACCCGGAACAGTGAGCCAGATATCAACTCCATGCCCATCGTCCAAGCCCTGAAAACCTTTACTCCAGGTAGGGCGACGCGCCGCTTTGGAGTGCAGCATATCTATGCAACCCACTGGATTAGTCCGTCAGATTTGCAACAACGAGAACAAGAATTACCCGTAGAAGATTATTGTGCCGAATTTGAAGAAGCCGGGAATTTTCAATTTTGGCAAGATGGGCAAGTTGTAGATATTCGCTGCATTCGCCCTTGGGCAATTAATCCTACCCAAGTTCTAAGTGATATCTCAATTACGTCTAATGCTCAATTGGAATGGCGCAGTCAAATTATACCACCCGATTTGGGAATAAAACTCGAATTGCCTCAAGGTTCCCCGTGGGGTAAGATTATCACAGAAGTTTGTTGTTTTACTCATGCTCAACAATCGCCCGTGGAAGTGCGGCGGTTTGCGATCGCATCCCATGCTAACATTCGCTTCGACAATGGCCAGGAACTGGATACAACAATTCGCTTCACCCAGAGACAGGATGGTAGTCCAGCATCTGTGGGATTTGCCCAATCTGTTGACGGTTTAGTATTTCGCTTTTGTATTCCGCCTGATTTCAGTATCAGTCCCAGGGATGTCAATCAAGAGAAGATTCGGGCGTTTCGCACGGCATATTTCCGATATCGGGTATTGACAGATGCCAGGTTGTGTGAATTAACAAACGTCTTTCAACGGGAATGGCTTTATCAAATATATATATCCATGCTGACCGCCCGTGCCTTGGCAGACAAAATGCCTTTGCCGAAAGCTTTTGAAACTCTTTTGGGTGAAAATATGGGTCAGGAAATGGCCAGGGTTCTGGACAATATTTTCCAAACCTTGAATGTCGAAGAAACCCTACTAGAAGCAGGTGAAGAGTCGGCACCAGGAGAAATTCAGGGACGGCAGAGGGTACATGACAGGTTGCTGGCACTTTGCAGAACAGAAGCAATTCAAATTATTTTAAACGACCTGGCATCAGTTCTGTGGTCAGAACCAGATGAGGAGTGGCACTCTTGGGCAGCATTACGGTTTAAAGCAACTTTGGGAGGGGCTTTGCTGGATGCTTGTAATCAGTTGTGTCCTCATTTTGATGTGGGCGACTTGATTTTAGATATTGACCCTGGGCCATGTCCATCAGATGTAACTGTTGAGAGTGAGAGAGAGGAAATCTGGATTACTGAGTCTACCATTGGTGGTGGTGGGGTGATTGAGGAAATTTTACGGCGTTATGCAGCTGACCCGGCGAATTTTTTCCGTTTAGCGGAGAGTGCTTTAGCAGCTTCGGATTTTGAGATTGTGGATTCAGAACTGACTCTGTTACTGGAGTTAACCCAAACCAGTGTTGCAGTTGCTGATGCAATGGCAGATGTGCGGTTAGCCGAAGGACATGGTGAATTAAAACAAGCAAGCGATCGCTTCCGTAAAATTCTCTCCTCTGAGGGGATTTTGGCAATACATCCAGTCATGACTGCAATTAACGCCAGGGTTTTGCGTCCAGGGAGTAACCGCGAAACAGACCAACTGCTACTGGATTTAATTCGTTTGTGGCATGAAGAAGAACAACGGTTAGGTATTGAAATTGATGGGCGGGTATTTGCCTATGTAGCCAGTAATCATGACCAGTTAGATCAGGCGTTGTCCCATCTTGGTTTAGTGCAACCTCATCCCTATTGGCGATTTCAAGTGATTTATGGTCTATTGTGGTCAAGGGGAAATATCGTGCGTTCTCGTGCTTTATCTGCCTATAATCCCTTTGCTGTGGTTCCCAACGCAGATAGGGAACTATTATTGGATGTTTTGCAAGTGGGCGATCGCACAGTTTGCCTGGATGATCCTGACTGGCGGGAACAGGTTGAGGAAGCCTTTAAGCACAGTGCTTCGGTTTCCCTGATCACACCTCCTGATGGGCGGGACAATTTGAAGTCAGCAATTTTGAGTTTAGCAGTGGAACCGATGGAATTGGGGTTTTTGCAGGTCTACCCGGTGGTGGAGGGAGTACAGAGGTATCCGCGAGGGTTGGGGGTGAGGCTACGAGTTAGGGAGGTTTTGCAGTGATTATCGGCTTGAAGGTCAAGTTTTGCCATTGAACACAATATGGATATTAACCAACAAAAAGAACAATTTAGCATCAGTTATATTAGAGCGATCGCCGCAGTTGCAGGTTATTCTTTATATAGACCAGAAATTGATAACGACAGCGTAGATTTAGGCATAGTCAGCAGAGGTGGTACAGGTAAAATTATTTCGCCTAGACTAGAACTACAGCTAAAATGTACATCCAGAGGTATTTTGGATGAAAACTCGATTAAATATCCCCTCAATCTCAAAAATTATAATGATTTAAAAATTAATGCCCTTGTTCCTCGGATTTTAGTAGTCGTTTTAGTTCCCGAAAAAGTAACAGACTGGATAAAACAAACAGAATCCGAACTATGTCTGAGAAATTGTGGTTATTGGGTATCTTTACACGGAATGCCAGACACCGAAAATACAACCAATGTTACTATTGAACTACCCCGTAGTCATCAGTTTACGCCAGATGCACTCCAAGGCATCATTCAACGTATTAGTTTGGGAGATTTGCCATGAAAGTTACAATTAAAGATAGTCAAATACTCAAAACTGTTAACCCTGATGTGCTACAAGCACATTTGCAAGCTACTGGTTGGCATGAAACCGGACGTATTTATAATGATGCTGGGTCAATTTGGCGACTACAAAAAGATGCCACAGAGGAATATGAAATTCTGGTACCTCTTCAACATAATTTAGGTGATTATGCTGAAAGAATCAGCGATATTTTAAAAATATTAGAGACAGTAGAAAATCGTTCACAAGTTGATATATTAATCGAGTTTATTACCAATTATCCCAACTTCACAGTACAAGGTGTGGTTATGCAAATTGCCACTCCTGAAATTGAGCAACTGAGTGGAGAAATTACTTTATTATGTACAGTCTTTGATAAATTGCAAGAAATTAAAATTAAACTAGCAAACCATGATTACATCTTAGCGATTAAAGCATATCAGGAGCGTTTACCAATTCGTTGCACAGGTGATTTAGTCAGAGAAGATAATCATTTTATCCTCGAA
Source organism: Nodularia sp. LEGE 04288 (assembly GCF_963896525.1). NCBI lineage: Bacteria > Bacillati > Cyanobacteriota > Cyanophyceae > Nostocales > Nodulariaceae > Nodularia > Nodularia sp. LEGE 04288. The sequence continues at coordinate 54,892 of NZ_CAWQOY010000182.1, read as the reverse complement.
AATCCGCAAAATTTGCAAATTGACAAAATCTGAGTTCAGCATATCCAGATTTTTAGGTTTTTTCTACGTGAGTTTTGATTCTGAGAGTTACGCGATGTTTTCTCTGCAAGCAAAATCCCGAAGGGTATGGCAGACATAGCGCTCATCCTACAGTTTGGCTACATGACCCCGACTAGCGAAAACAAGTAGAGAATGTGTTTACACAGGGTACATTGGTTTCATTGATAGCGCGTCCTGATGCACGGGGAAATTTCAAGTCAGCAATGTTGAGTTTAGCCGTGGAACCTATGGAAGTTGGGTTTTGCAGGTATACCCTTTGGTGGAGGGTGTACCAAAACTGTCGCAGGGGTTGGCGGTGAAGCTGCGGGTGCGGGAGGTAGTGCAGTGATCATGTGTACAAAAATAGTTTTAGTATCAATTATGTATACTTCTTAAGTTAATATTATGACTTAGATTCACTTATTTTGCTTTCTATGATTAAAATCCTACACTAAAAAATTCTCTTAGCGAAGTACCGAAATAAGTACAAACTCTTGATGATTTACATTTTATTAACTAAGTAACAAATATAAATAATGTCATCTTCTGAAAATCTGTGGGATAAATTTATAACTTACGATAATTTTATGCTGGCTTGGCAAAGAACAGTGAATGTTACTAGCCGTATGATTATTGATGAGTTGGGGTTTAAAATATTTGCCTTTAATCTTGAAGTTAATCTAAAAGATTTAATAAGACAAGTACAAGCGGAAGATTTTCCCTATACACCACTAGCAGACCACAAAGTGTATGTTCCCAAACCATCAACGACATTGAGAACAATGTCACTCATGGCTGTATCTGATGTTATTGTTTACCAGGCTCTTGTTAATGTTATTGCTGACGAAAGTCATCAATATCTGGTGACTCACCAAAATCAGCATATTTTTGGCAATGTTTATGCTGGTTCAGGTAAGCGCTGGATGCTCCGTCCCTGGAAACAACAATATAATAACTTCGTTAATTCTGTTGAAAAATTATATCGTAAAGGTAATTCTTGGATTGCTTCAACAGATATTGTGTCTTTCTATGACACTATTGATCATGAAAGACTAATTCAGATTATACGTATATACGCATTTTAGGACGTGATAAACCAACTGTTCAACAAGGACTAATTCTTTTTGATTTAGAACTTAAGCGTGCTGGATTAGTAGCTCAGGTCACAAAAACTAGCATTCATGAAATCGAGGATATAAATAAAGAAATTACACATTTACGCTTTCTAATTACAGATCCCACAGGTCAAGGAGAATATACTCTAATTCAAGAGCCTACTATTCCAAAAAGTGAACAGGCTGAATTGGCGGCAGATTATGTCAAAAAAACAAATACCGATAGTATAGAGGAAGAAACAAAAACATCAAATATTTCTACTGAATCAGACGAAGATAGCGATGATGGTTTTGAAGAAGAAGAAGAAGAGGGCAATATATACTCTTCAAATAAAAATTTGAATATAAATATAACTGGAAATGAAAAATTACAAGAGCAATTTCGTGAAATATTTTTAGAAGCTTATTCACTTTTAGATAATTCAGCCAAAAGTAAGGAAGCAGAATCAAATATCACATTTTGCTTGTACAGGCTAGAACCTCATGAATCAATACGTGAGCCGATATTAGATTTACTTTACAGATTGCCTTGGCGTTCTGAAGCTGTATGTAATTGTTTAGGACGTTTTAAAAATGATTCAGTTATTATAAGAAAATTACAAGATTTTATAACTGAACATAAGGTATATTCTTGGCATCGTGCTAATTCACTATGGTCTTTATATCAAATTAGTGGAGCTAAAAATACTGCGTTTATATGCCGAGAATGGCTAGCCGATACTCGACTTGACTGGTATGCAAGAATGATAGCTGCACGAATATTGGCAGAACTTCCTGGTCAACATTCCTATTTTATGGAATGCTTGCAGCAAGAACAACACAATAGCAAAGATGATCCAGAAGCTTCTTCACTTCTTAGACAAAAACTAGCTTATGGTGCATTTCAGAGGATTAAATTACATAATAAAATTTTGGCATTGTTTCGCTTAATTTGTAGTGATAAAAGTCCTGTACTTCACAGATTAGTCATTTATCTTCTACAAATGGATAAATGTAGAGTTACCTGGGATGATTTAAAGCCGCACCACCAAGAAATGAGCAAGCTGTCAGATTTAGTTAAAGATGTTGGCTTATCACCAGACGCACCGAAAATATGCTTTATATACCAAACACTTTCAACTATGTATGAGGTTTCGTTATCGCAAACAGACCTGCGCGATTTTTATAAAAGCCATTATGAAAAAGCAGTTGAGCATTTGCGTGAATCTTTTAAAAACTATCAGCAGTCACCCAGCGATTATATCAGAACATTTCATCAATTTGCACACTTAACTCTTATTGCATTCTATGAAGATATTTTACCTTCAGAGCAAGGAATATATGGTAAAGGAGGATATGGAGATTTATCACATAGAGGAGTCTTTGTAACTACTCTTCCTAATGGGGTAAATACTTGGAAAGACTTAGGAAATATGCGTAACCGTGTTGATCATCCAGTAGAGCAAAATACTAAATCTCATTCTCGAAAAATTACCGTTAAAGAAGCCGAATTTATTTCTAAAAAACTTAAAGTGGCTTTATATGAAATTTTTGATATTTGGCTATCTCATTCAAGAACTACTCTTCCTAATGCAGGAACACATAATAATAATGTTGTACCCGTTTCATAATGAATTGCGGCACAATAGAACCAAAAGCACTATGAACACACAATGACTACCCAATTGATGGTTCAACCCTCATCCTTAATGTCTTCTGGTATCAGGATGAGCGAATTCGGTGACATTTATCTGTTTAAATTTACCGATGAGCTACAGTCTCGGTTTGAAGAACTGTTGGAGAAGAAAAAAGCTGATGCGCTCACTCCTGAAGAAGAAGCTGAATATGTAGGCATCTCCGAATTAGAGCGAATATTTACCTTGATAAACGCTCAACTAGCGGCGAAAAGTAAATGGTGTCCGAGAAAACTCGAAAACTTGTAAGACAACGAGCTAAATACCTCTGTGAATACTGTCATTCTCCAGAATACTTGAGTCCAGACCGTTTTACCATTGACCATATCATGCCGCAGTCTTTGGGAGGCTCAGATGAACTGGATAATTTAGCCTTAGCTTGTCATCGCTGTAATGAGCGTCACTATAATTTTACAGTAGGTACTGATCCCAAAACCCAAGAACAAGTTCCTTTATTTCATCCTCGTCAGCAACAATGGTCTGAGCATTTTATTTGGACAAAAGACGGGACAAAAATTATAGGTACAACTCCTACAGGGAGAGCTACTAAAGATCGCTTTGACTTCAATGATGAACGTCGGGATGAGCCTTCAATTCAAGTGGCTCGTCGTTTTTGGGTAGAAGCTGGTTGGCATCCCCCCCAGTCAGATCCACGTCAAGAATAAAATAAAATGCCTTCCCGCTATATCCACTCCCGCCTAAGTTCCCGCCAAATCCCCGACTTACTCCAAACTATCTTCGTCGCCGAACTGATTAACCCCAGTCAGTGCATCTGGCTTGTTTCCCCCTGGATATCTGATATCCCTGTTATCGATAACACTGCCAACACTTTCCTCTCCCTAGAACCCTCTTGGAGTCGCTCCCGCATTCGCCTTTCCCAAATCCTCGCTACCCTGGCGGAACAGGGAACAACCATATACATCGCTACCCGTCCCGACTCCCATAACCATAGTTTTTTGTCAGCACTCAAACTTAGAAATGACGGCACGAACTGCCACATCCACATTACCGAAGAATTACACGCAAAAGGTATCCTGGGAGATGGGTATTATCTTGCAGGTTCGATGAATTTTACCTACAACGGAATTACAGTTAATGAAGAAGCAGTAATTTATGAGACATTACCAGAAATTATCGCTGAACAACAGGTGATTTTCGCTAACCGTTGGGGGGGAGTAGAACCATGAATAATTCTACTAATACCGATGTTCGTCGCTTCCTAGAGCAGTTTTTTGGCGCAGATAATAAATTTGACTTGGGAAAAATTGAAGGTGGTGAAGGCAATCAGGCGAAAATTCGTCCCTGGGTGGAACGACTGACCCAACCTGAACCTCAAACAACCGTTCTCCCTCGTTGGCGTGAAAAAAGCGTAGATTGGTATGGGATAGCCCAAAGCCAACGCCAATTACGTTCCTTGAGTGAAGAATTAATCGCATTCGTTGGCCCCACTTATTCTACATTTCGGGGACAACAAGCCCAGCTAAACTTGCAAGACCCTGTAGAATTAGCGGTTTATGAATTTACTGGTGGTGCAGTGTTCAAACTAAGCGGACAAGCCAAAGATGTTTGGGAAGCTTTAGAACGGATGCGCCGGGTGAGCGATCGCCGAGTCAAGCGAGTTATAGAAATTCCTCTGCCCACGGGTCGGGTACTGCGGGACTTTTACATGGCACTGCAAGCAGGCGATCGCATGGCGGCGGAAAATTCCCTGCAATACCTGATAGACCAGCATCGTCTGGATGCCCTGAATCTGCTGTTTCTGCGGGTGCAACTCTTAGCAGAATTGGAGCAATGGAACGAATTACTTACCCTCCCAGAACTAGGTAATCTTTTGCAGGTTCGCCGACCCTTTGCAGTTACCCAAGCTCTGCTGAGGGCAGTGTACCGCACTGAATTACAACATTTTGAAGACAATAACGCCCCTGGTAGTGCTGTAGCCTATTTCCAAGAAGTAGTTTTCCCTCGTTACAACAATCTTTTTGCTGTCCGTGCAGGTAGTAAAATCCCCGAAGTCCTGAAATTATTTATGCTGCTGGCTGTGGGTGGAGAACCAGCAAAACCTACTCTCCGGGATGAACTGCTGGCAATTTCGGAAGTTGAAGAGACTCATCGCAGCTATTTGCAAAGGTTAGCTGCACTGCTAAAAGATGCTACTCCTGACAACCCAGGCGACCCCTTACAACAAGCCGAACAGCTGTCTAAGGATGGAGACTTTGACCAAGCCTTTTCATTGCTTTGTGATAGTCCACCATCGAAGGAGAAAGTTCGTTTGCTCTTCCAGTGTGCCTACGAATTGGGAACCTTGGCAGTGGAAAAAGCTGCATTGCAAGCCTTTGATGCGCTAACGGCTGATGAGCAAACAGCCTTGCTGAAGGTACGCTGGAACCAAGATTTTTTGACCCAACTGTGGGGAAGTGAAGAAAATACAACCAAAGACACCCCCACCGCCGAAGCTGTCCCCACCAGTTGGCTAGAGTGGTTATTGCAGTTGGACAAAGAACCAAATTGGGAACGAGCTTTATATACTGCACGCCAAGGTTCTGCGGAGTGGGATGTCACCAGTTTGCTGATGCAACCACAAGCAGTGGCAGATTTTGACGAGTTGTTGGATCAAGTCGCCTCAAAAGCTGAGTCTGTGCTGCACAATGCCCTCCCCCACTTGTTAGCGTTTTTCCAAAAAGATGAACATTTTCCTCGTTGCGAGTTTGTGATGCTTTATCACTCGCTGCTAGAACTGCTAGTTCTCAGCACTCAGGGTGGAGATGCTGATTTAATTTTATTCAATGATTTAGCGATCGCTCTTTTAACTTTGGGAGTTGAGACGGGAAAATATACTGAGATTATAGAGTATGCTTTGGAACTCTGGAATCGCTTTAACTCTCCCAAAAAGGTTGATTGGGTGCTTGACTTCGTTGATTTACTGGTATCATACCCGTGTGCAGTTCCCCAGATGCGCCAACAGTTATTATTTACAGTTGCTGAAAGTCTACGTCGCTTTGCCGGCAGGATTGATGAGACTCAATGGGGGATTTTTCGCTCTCTGGTTCAAGACCTGAATCTGCAAGCAGCGCTGCCAAATTTACTAGGCGAACAAGCAAGTTTGGTAGAACCAAGCATTGAGGTTGAGGCGAATATCTTCCAAAATCTGAAGGGGAAATCTCTTCTGATTTACACTCTGACAGAATCAGCAGCTTTAAGGGTGAAGAGCATTTTGGCAGCAGCTTGTCAAGATGTTAAAGTTTACCTCAGTCATGATCATGGGGGTAATGATAGGTTGCGTCAGTGGGTGAAAAACTCTGATATTGTTGTCGTGGTGACGGCTAGTGCTAAACACTCGGCTACAGGTTTTATTGAAGCGAATCGTCCATCACACCTTGCACCAATTCTTTTGGTTAATAGTAAAGGTAGTGCAAGTATGCTGCGGGTGATTCGGGAGTATTTAGGTGGGTGAGGATATAAGAATAGCTGATCTTCCATGCGCGATCGCTAAAGGTGGAGCATCGTCGCACTTTCAGCATGAGGTGGGCATCTTGCCATATTTTACTGTCAATAAATACGTAAATTAAACTACATTACTCACAGGGAGAATACCCACAAATTCACGCAAAACCCGATGGCAAGCATCCACAGTAGTTCGTGTATTTTGAATAATTGGGTTTCCTGTTGCGCCAACTTGTGTGACTCCTCGTTCTAGCCAAAATTCGTTACGTTTACGCCAATCTATCTCCCGCAGTCTATTCAACCACTTAACCAGTTCCGGTTCGGGAACATTTTCTAATAACAAATCGCGAGCCAACATTCCTAAAGCCTGGAATACAACTGCGTTCACAGTCAGCGACTCCTGTCTTTGCTGTGTGCGTTCCTCCTTGCTTTTAATGTTCCAAGGGTCATCAGGTAAAATGCTGGCTACAGCCGCCCAAAACGTGGCTGCCCAATCGATTCTCAATTCCAAATCTTTCTTAGAGTTGAGATTGGGAAACATATATTTCGTGGCTGTCACCAGGGTAGAAAGTGTCAACACCTTGGGATTGTGCTTACCCAAGCCTTTCTCCACCATTTCTACATTGTTACGGAACTGAGGAACTCGTTGGAGCAAATCTTTGGCAATTAAAACTGTAGGCGATCGCTTATCAAACATATGCGAAAGCGATACACTTGGTCTTTGCACTAACAGGTTTTGGTCACGGAAAGCTTGACGCTCCTCCTCTAATGGCAGTCCCGCATATATCAACACGCCAATTTCTAACTGTGAAAGGATGATGGCATACTCTGACTGTTGCGCCTGAATATCTAAGAGCGATTGACGAATGCCATAGCATCTATGCTGCCCATCAGTTAAACGTAAAGCAACAGAGTGATAAGGAAGGTAAAGACTGCCATCCCTGTAGGTTGGGCGTGGCTGAACATTAACGCAAATCGGTGGGAAAAATGTAGTTCCATCCTGATAAGTTTCCAAAATATACCGAGCGATCGCCTTGACTCGCGTTTGATTAAGTTTACGTTGAGCGAAGTCTGGCAGTTCCGAAACATTGGGTATATAAAGGTGACCGTCATTTAACAGACGAGCAACGTCACCAAAAGTAATGCTGGCAACGTAACTTATTTGTTCACCTAGAGGACCGCGCTGTACGGGAACGCCTTTTATAACAAGTTCAAACATTATTCTTTTGGTTGGCTTTCATTCTCAAACTAGCTTGCATACAAGCATGCATGGTAGCAGCAATATGTGTCATGTATATATGCTTAGGGTATTTACACAGTGCTAGGAGAATAATTGCCTCACCAAGTACGGATACCGGACGAAATTTTTTCAGAGTTGTACAAGATCAGAGAATCTCTGATCGATCCTCAATACATTAGCGACGCTCCAACTTACCAAGACATGGTAAACGTGGCACTAAAAAGATTGATTAGTGATTGGCAGCAAAATCTTAATGCCCGCAGCCATATAACTGAACAACTTCTTGAACAGCGTCAAATTGCCCGTTCCAGGATGGGTAGGAACAAGGCTAATACTATAGATGTCGAACCATAATGAAAGGTATTTTCCTGCACAGCTACAACGGAGAACCTCCGACTAATACAGAGATTCAATCATTATTGGGAAATAGTGACCGGAATTACACTTATATTGTCGCAACAGTAGCACAAGCAAAGCAGAGAGAGGAACTAGCACCACTACATCAAATTGTTGATGGAAAAGCTCAAATAGTATTTCACCGATTTTTGCGCCTTCTAATTAATAAGAAGCTGCTAACTCGTGCTGAAGAAAGCATTGCCTTAAAAAGAGCAGCTGAAGATATAGCTAAAAAATCTCCGGAGATTGTTCTGCAACTTAAAAATGACGTTTACTCTTGGGCAGATGCTTTAGCAGAGTTAGCACAACGGGGAATTGACTTGAGTCAGGGCATAAAACCCGAATTAGAAAATTCACTAGTAAATTATTCCGTTGGGCAGTTACTTCAGTCTTTTCAAAACTTTTATCAAAGCATTCAAAAACAAAGTGGATTACAAACTTTTGAGGAAGCTGCCTATGAATTACTCAACAACTATGAGCCAACCCGACTGGTTATAATGGAGGGTTTCACGTTTTTGACACCTCTACAGCAACGATTTCTCCATGAGTGCCATAAAAGAGAAGTTACTGTGCATATTTTCATCCCCTATAGAGATACTCAAGCCTACGGGTTTGAGATAATGCAACGGACTTATTACGGTAAAACCATTAACATTGTCAATCCCCAGCCACGGTTGCTACCAACAGCCAGCTTCATTAGAGCAAATAATCTATCTCGACTGCAACAATATCTTTTTGCTGATGAAGTTGTGGAAACAGGAGAGCCAGAAAAAATACCATCAGTTACTCTGGAGTACTACAGTCACCGCAACCGGGAAGTAGCCGCTTGCATTAAGCGTATTAAAGAGTATCTGCAAAATGGGGTAAAAGCTGAACAAGTTGCAATAGTAACAAGGGCTAGATCGGAATTCCAAATTCTGCTGCAAGAAGAGGTAGAGTTACATAAACTTCGGGATAATGAAGGCAACATTGTAACTTTAGGAATTCAGCCTCGTCAGTTATTACTAACCCCATTAGGACGTTTTGTTTTAACTTTATACAAAATATGGCAGAAAAATTCTCTTCAAATGGATATAGACCAATTTGAAGCTATTTTAGCTTCTGGTTGGTTAGGTGGCCATTTACAAAGAACTACAGAACAATTTAATGCCGTCAAGTTTCAGATGTTTGCTCGTTGTAGTAATCGAGAAAGTTGGCACGGAAGTTTGACTAATTTGCAGAATCTGAAAAAGGAACTGCCGCATGACTCTCGTCTTCCAGCAGCATCTGTAAGTGAAAAAACCATTGCTTTATGGGAAAGTGCGATCGCCGAATTAGAATAAATTTGCCAAAAACTATTTTCTGTGGGCGAACAGACCATTGGAAAGCACGTTGAATACTTGCTAGATGAGTTAAGTTACCTAGCGCCGGAAGAAATGCTCAAGGCTGAACGCGAAATTTTAGAGCGGATTGGGATTGTCTTGAGCGAACTGACAGAATCTGCTTCCCTCGAAATCAGCCCCGATGAATTTGGTGACGTTCTCAATAGCCTTGTGCAGGAGCGCACCCCAAAATAAAACGAAGAAGAAGAGCCAGATAAACCCCAGCAAATTTGGGTGGCTACACCTGAAGGAATTGACGGTTATCAAAAAGATATCGTTTTTTTCTTAGGGGTGGATAATCAGCGTGTTCCTCTACCATACACAGAACCTTGGCCATTTTACATTAATAAAATTGATGAACATCAAGAGAAAGAACGCTACTTTTTTCTAGCTGTAGTTCGTTCTGCCAAACAGCATTTGCACTTGTCATATGCCAGAGCAGATGAAGAACAAAAGTATCGCCCTTCTCTGTACATGGAGGATGCAGCGACTGTCTTTGGAATGCCTATAGAGGAAAAGTTTGATTTACAGGAGATCGATGAATTAGAAGATACGTCTACACCAAGCAGACCTTTAACTCAAGCTCGTAGAAAAAATTACGATCTAGCGGAGATTGCACACTTTGGGCTATGTCCTTTTAGATACAAGCTAGAACGTCTTGATTTTAAAGCACGCCAATACCGCGACAAATTTCAGATGCGCTTCCTAGCTCAAGGAGAATGGATTAATCTGGTTTTCCAGCATCTTGTGGAGCAGAAGACAAAAGCTAAAGGAGAAGATAAGATTCTTAAAATGTTCTTTGTTGCTATCGATGCTGCAAGACAAAATGTCAAATTAAAATTTCATGGTTTAAGAGATTTGGATTGGGTAACTGTTGAGCGTTACGTGCAACGTGACTTTATAAACGCAGCTCAATTTTATGGCAAAGATAATTATCAGATTAGCGTTGAATCAGTAAGACCAGTTAAATATGTAGTAACAAACAATGAGCGAATCGTCCAAATTGAAGTTAACGTACGCTACGCAATTATAAAAGGTAGATACTCCTACCCATACATCAATAACCTAATGCGGGAAGAATGGCTAATATCGCCGCCTAAACCAAAGGTGGAAAGTCCCGAATATATGGAAGTCGATGGAGTTAAGGTTTTTCCTGGTCACTACCATGCAGTGCAGTGGTGGCAAAACGCAATTAGGACAGCTTTTAACTTTGAGCGATCCCGTCAACAGAACAACGACTTTGCTAGACAACAACAGCAGAATTACCAAAAGCAACAGGAAAAGATTGGGGATTTTATTCAGGCAATTGAGGCTGGGCATTATCCCAAGCATTTTGGAGAACACTGTCTGTACTGCCCAGTGCGTGGTGAATGCCTTGGTTTGTCTGAGGAGGAAAATTCATGAACGAACTAATCCGGGGAGGTTTAAGCGTTACCAAGCAACAGGCACAAGTTATCGACCAATTACTTAATAATAAAATAAGTGTGGTTGGAGCTGGGGCAGGTTCTGGCAAAACCCACACTACAGTCGCAGCAGTTTTAGAAATACTACAACGCAAACTTGCCACTCTCGATCAGTTTATCCTTATAACTTTCACTAAAAAGGCAGCTGATGAGTTACAGGAACGGATGGAGAAAGAACTAGCAAAGCGACTAGTTTCCGCCAAAAATGCAGAAGAGCGAAATTTTTGGCGGAAGCAGCAGGAGAGGTTAACTATTGCTTTTATCGGTACAATTCACAGTTTTTGCGCCCAAATATTACGAACTTTCGGCTATGAAGAACGCGTTGCCAGAGAATCAAAAATTACCTTATCCCGGTATCAACTAACTGAAACACTTCAAGATGTTCTTGAAAAATATACAGCCAGTCAAAATCCAATTTTATTTGGAGAAAGACTCTATTGGCAGGAACACGAACTGCGTAGGTTGCTAGCCAATATCCTCGAATACATGCATAACCATAATCTTGATCCTGCATCCATATTGGGACAGACTCAATGTCAAGCTGAGGATTCAGAAAAGGCTTATCGTGTTGCTATAGCCGAATTGCTGGCGGATACTGAAACATTCTACACCGAACGCAAGCGAAAGGATCAAGTATTAGATTCCAGCGATCTCATAAGTAAAACAGCAGCACTACTTGAATGTTTAGAAGGTTCGACAATCGTTCAAAAATTAACTGAGCGATATCATTACCTTTTTATTGATGAGTTTCAGGATACAGATCGAGTAAAAAAACGTCTTGTTGATGCTTTGCGCCCTCAACTTGCGGGATTGCTAGTAGTTGGCGATCGCAAGCAATCTATCTACGGTTTTCGTTCAGCAGATGACTCTCTCATCGAGCAGTTATCTAAAGAAACTGGGGTAAATATTCTGCCTTTAAGTATTTCACGACGACCAACGCAAAAACTTTTAAATGCCCAAAACGAACTATTTAATAGTATCGGTCAGCGCTACCCTAACCTCAATGATCCATTAGAGCCTTGGGAAGGTACTATTCAAGGGCAGAGTGCATTAGCACCAATCACTTATGCTCCAGCTGGCGATAAAGTGAGTTTAGAACAAGGCATTGCTGCTACTGCTAGTCAAATCCGTGAGTTGATGAGCCAGGAAATCGACGACCCGCAAACAGGAAAACTCCGTCCTATAGAACAAGCTGATATTGCCATTTTAGTTCGCTCTAATAATCAACTCAGTAACTATGAACGGCAGCTACAAATTTTGTTGAAAGATACAGGTATTACCGTGCGTTCAGATGCTGGTGGTAGGTTCTTCGAGAAACCTGAGATTGTCTCTACTTTCCAAATGCTAAAATTAGTTCTCTACTATCCTGATGATACAGCTTTATCTTTAGCACTGCGGACTCCCTATCTAAAAGGTGTTGATCCAACTGCTCACGAGCAGTATATTCTTCAATATGGAACCCGTGAAGGTAATCCTCTCATGGACTGGTTCGAGCAAGAATATCCAAACTACAACCGCTATTTGCTGAAATTACGGAAATCTGTACGCTCTGCCACTGTCCCTCAGATACTAACACGGCTTTACGAAGCATTTCACATCCGTTCTCACTATCTGCGCCAAAAAAACCAGCAGGCGGCTAATAATCTGGAGAAACTGCGTGAACTCGCCCGTAGTCTCTGCCAAAACGAACAAGCTCTCACCTTACGTCAATTTGTAAAATGGCTAGAAATATCTATACTTTCTTCTAAAGAAGAAGGAGAAGCTTTGCTACCGGAAAATACTGGAGAACGTCCGAACTATGTACGCATTACGACGATACACCGCGCTAAGGGGCTGGAGTTTCCAGTGGTAATCATTCCAGAAGTGCAGTCACCTATAAATCGGTCTGAACAACCGGATTTCCTCATCATTCCAGATTGGGGATTGGAGGTCAATCTACAGAATTGGGGACTACCCAAACACTCCGACAAATACCTACAGGAACTACAAAAGAACCGCAAGTTTCGCATTGAGGAAGAGATGCGCTTGTTGTATGTGGCTGTCACCCGCGCACAAAACGCGGTTATATTCGTAGGCAGTGGTCGCACACCTCCCAAAGCTCAACAGCCTAATCCTGACTCCGAATTTTATTGTTGGAAAGACGAGATTCGATGCGCCTGGAAAAATCTACAAAAACTGGGAGCTATAGTAAAAAATTGAGCCGATACGTCGTATTAATATCAAAAGTACTAAGAAACTTTGGAAATGGCAGATTACACACTTAGAGAAGTTCAGAAACAGATTGATGATTGGGTACAAGAAGTGGGTAAAGGTTATTGGAGTCCCCACGAAATGCTGGCTCGACTAGTCGAGGAGGTGGGCGAAACGTCTCGACTGATTAATCATTTATATGGCCAAAAAAAAAAGAAGGGTAGCGAACCTGTTCAAGAACTCTCCGGTGAACTTGCTGATATTTTGTTTGCTGTCATTTGTCTGGCGAATTCTCAAGACATTAATTTGCAAGAGGCTTTTGAGCAAATGATGAGTAAGTACACCATACGAGATAAGGAAAGATACTAATCGCAAATCACAAATTCAGCTTAAATTTATTACTTCCACTCTTCCTCCTTCTACTTTTTGCCTTACCCCAAACAGGATCACCAAAAGCTGACAAAACCCTTAATCCTTTCTATAGAAGATAAAACTTTCATCTCTAGCGTAAAAATACTACCTTTTCCCACCTGACTTTCAACTTTCAGAATCGCTTGATGTTTTTGGGCGATCGCCACAGCTATAGCTAGCCCCAATCCTGTGCCTCCAGTTTTACGAGAGCGTAGGCGCGCAGCCCGCCGTAGGCATCGCCATCAACACGGTAAAAGCGATCAAAAATTCGCTCCTGATCAGCAACCTCAATCCCAATACCTGTATCTTTTACAGCAATGACAAAAGTGTAATCACTCTTGACTAAGCTAACAGTTACATATCCCCCTCTGGGTGTGTACTGGATGGCATTGGCAATCAAGTTTGACACTAAACGGTAAAGTTGCGATTCGTTACCTAGAGCATAAACCTCGCAAGTGGGAATTTGGCAGCTTAAGTTAATATCAGCAGCAGTAGCCAGTTCTAAAAATTCTTCGGTCAAATCGCTCACCAAATCATTTAAGCAACAGGGGTGAAAAGGTTTTAACGATGAATTTTTCTCCAGACTGGTCAACAAGAGTAAGTCAGCGATCAAATGGCTCAACCTTCGCCCCTGTCGCTCAATAGTATGAAGCATTATTTGCATATCTTGTTGATTTGATTGCGGTATGCGGAGGATAGCTTCAATAGGCGATCGCTATCTTAGCCTACGAGCAAATGGGTGTTTGAAGGCATTAAAGGACAAAAAAACTAAAACTGGGAAGAAAGGTAGAAAATGATTAAATCAATTTAAAGAGAGAAAATTAAGTATTAATGGTTAAAGGAAATAACCGATTAAGTCGTAATCTGACAAGTCCACAAACTGCCATAATCACTTGACTATATCGATGCCGAGCTAGACGGAATCTGTCACTGGCTACTCGAAATATTTTTACTCGACATATCATGTGTTCAACAGCAATTCGGCGTGACGATAGTTGTTTATTTTCTTGTTTTTGTGATGCCGAAATTTCTGCATTCTTTCGTTTTTTATGAGGGGTGGTAATGGCATCATCTCCAATGTAGGCTTTATCTCCCAGAAATTTTTGTGAGGGGACAAATTTATGGCGGGTATCTCAAATTAGATTAATATCACTCATTTTTCCCAACATTCCCACACAGATATCTACAATATCTTCACCATCTGGTAGGATAATAAACTGGTTTTTTAAAGTATGCATTTTTTTCTTACCAGAGTAGTATCTTTTTTGCTCCTGATAGTCTATAGGTCTTGGTATAGCTTGTTCTGCACTATCAATGATTAATTCGTATTCGGATAGGATTCGCTGTAATTATTGATATTTTTGACTGTCTGATTCAACTTCCTCTATTTGAGATGCTGGTAAAATTTCTCTCAAGATATCTACCCAATAATTAAAGGCATCATTGGCTTTGGTTTTGGAAATGTCAAAGAGTAATCCTAAAATCTCAAAAATTGGTTTTTGTCTGAGGTAAACTAGACATAAGCAGATTCCTTCTTTAGGTGAAATCTCTGGTTTGCGTCCACCTCCCTTGGCAATAATACGGACTTTATTTGCGTCTGGGTAGAGGGATTGCATATAAGCGATTTGTCTGTCAAGATCATCTCGCTGTTTTGTGGAACTGACTCGGCAGTAACAAATAACGGTAGTTCGATCTGAACTGCCATTGACGTATGACTCGACATCATACAATCTTTGCCCTGCTGGGTTTTTAATGCTTTTGATTTTGCCTTCATCTGCATATCTCCTCAAAGTATTTGGATGCAATCCCAGAAATTCGACCGCTTTTCTGAGTGGTATGTATGCCATAGGCAAACTATAGTATAAGTTAGTGATAGTGAGCAAATCACCAACTAGTTATGAACCCTTAGCCCAAATGATTTGAAAGTCTCAAAGCCAACCCTGCAAGTGCAAGGACGGGGTTTGCTGCGGTGCTGATAGGCATGACAGACATATCACAAATATACAGTCCGGCAGTGCCTCGAACTTTAAGGTCTTCATCGACAACCGACTCATTATTGAAGCTAGCATTGCGGTTAGCTTTCCACGGCATCCGCAAGGTGCCACAGGCGTGATGAACCGTACCCCAACCAAAAGGCCATTGCTTGCCACTGCCCCCACCATACTCACTAGTAATAAAGTCTACATCATTGAATTCTGCAAAAATGCGATTTCTTGTTTGATTGAGTAAGTCAAAAAACTCATTTTCTCCTTTGCTCCAGCCTGTAAGACTCGGAAAGCGCGATAGCAGCAAATCACTCAGATTCGAGAAGCGTTTGAAGCGAATGTCAGGAGTATAGTTATCGTTAGCGTGGGAGAAAATTCCATTCTCATCATCAAGGCAATTCCCAAAGCTAAATTTGATGTCAACACGCGTTTTACTAGTATCGTCAACCACAGGTTCAGCAGACAGATCGTTGTTTCTCAGATGCCAGTATTCATGATTGATATTCATTTCTATATTGAAGGGGTAGATCACATGACCACTAGCATCTCGATTACCCCGTGAGTAGAAGATGATCTTGGCGTGATCCCGACGACTGAGTTGAATTCGTGAGCCGTTTCTTCCCACAGACGACACATAAGCCTGAGACTCCCCTGTAACAGGGTGATCCGTTAAGCCAAAACCTACTTTCTTCTGAATTTGATCAGGCAGGCTTTGATAGACGGTAGAACGATTGATCAGTTTAGGACTTTCTGTAGAACCCGCAGCAATGACAACTTTAGGGGAATAAAAACTGATTTGCTCTCCTGTAATAGTGTTAGTGGTTTTGACTTCATACCAGTCAAAAGGAACGTTTTGGATCGTTTCTACAAAACTGTTGAGTTTGATGAATAGACCATTACCGTTTTGATCGGCACCAGGCGTTAGACCAGCCTGATTAATCAGCAGTTCAGCCGTGTTAAACACGCCTGTTGGTTCTACAAAGAATTGATCCCGTGGCGTACCGTCGGGATTGAGATAGGGTTGATGTACAGCACGAGGTGTCTGTTTTATCTCAAAATCTGAATTAAGAGCGCTGGACTGAAAATAGTCCACCAACTTTTGTGCCTTATCGCCTAGTGATAACGATTTATTCATCCGGTCATTAGCCGATTTGAAATACTTTGATTCCAAATCTCGACGGACATTATCTGGGAAGAACTCCATCTCCCAACTTTGAGCTTGCGGAATCAGTCCAGACCAAAAAATAGAACGCCCGCCAAAACATAATTGGGGCTTAGAACCAATGAAATGAGAATCGCTAGGTGACTGTTTAAAGTTATCTACGCCAAAGTGTGTGGCTACTGAATTGTTAGGTATGCGACTGATGTTATAGACATGGGTCGGATAAATGAAGGAACCAGCATCTAAAACCAAAATGCGATGATCTTGCCCTAACCGATCTGCCAAATCGTCCGCCAGGATGCCGCCGCCTATTCCAGAACCAATGATAATGAAGTCAAAATCTTTATTATCGCCGTCATAATCTCGGATTAAGCGAGTGTGGGCTTGAGGTTTCTCTGTAACCAGATTTACGTAGTTGTTCTGAAATGGCATCCGTCTTACCCTTGGCTTTTCAAAATTAGTTTAGTCACTAAAATACAATGGATCACTTTGCTGGTCAGTATAAGAAAGCTCTGATTCTGATCATGTAACTGACTCACCAATGCTGTCTAACTATTTATTATACGGAAAGTTTGCGTATAATCTTTTGTCAATCCTAATATATCAAGCATTACAACGAACTCCTGTCTGAATATATGGTCCAAAGTTAACACCCTAGCTCATAGCCATAACACCACACAGCAGGTAAGTGGATTGCTGATGGGTATTCTGCTTCATCTTCCACCAGTAAAATTCGCATCACTCCAAGGAAATCAACCACGAAGCTCTGATCTTACAAAAACTTTTGCCATTTCACCTGGATTTCATCTGCCCTTTGGCAAACTATGGAGAACTTTTGTTTAACTCGTATCCATTGTGAGGAGTGATTATGAAACCTTTTATGCTAGTGAGTTCCATTCTGGCAGCCAGTTTAATTATCAGTGCGCCCACAGTTGTATTTGCTCACGTTGGGCATGATGATGAATTTCAAGCAACGGGCGGCATTAATCGCGTGAAAGTCAATCCCCAAACCGATCAACTATTAGGTATTGTGGTAACAGCGATCGCCTCCACTGCCAAATCTGGATCTGCACAGCGGTTGCCCACAATCTCTGCCACTCCACCAATCAACGACTAATCCGCTGCAACAGCGTTGTTGTGCTGCACTGTTAATTTCAAAAACCTATGTTTGAGAAAACGCGATCGCTGCAACTGATAGCTGAAACATAATTGCTAATTGGAAGTTCTCGTCTTTTGAATCATCTCTTGGATTGTTTCAGTTTCGCCAATTTCATAAAGACTGATCAAACCATCCTCAATGGTAAAGATTTGCTGAACTGTTGTATCCGCAAGTAAATTGCCTTGCAAATCTCTGACGATTTGATGAACAGTAACGACATTTCGATTGTTTTCATCCGTCTCAAACTTTAAGGTTTCAAGCTGCACTTGAATCACCTTATATTGATTAGTCCAGTATTCGCGCACCGCGTCGCGTCCATAAACGAAACCGCCTTCTACCCCGTTCGCCCATTTCACGTCTGGGTGCATCACCGAGATAATTGTTTCAAGCTCGCGATTGTTGAAGGCTTCGTATAAATTTTGCAGAAACTGTTGATTTGAACTCATAATTGTTCACCATAAACTCCGAATATCGTTAAAACAAGAAAGCGACACAATGTTGCCCGTCTCCCGCCGCAAATCACCTATGATGTTATAGGCTATAACATGAGGAGTGTAAAGTCAATTGTGAGTAGTGAAAAGTATCATCATGGGCATTTGCATGAAGCGCTACTTGATGAAGCCTGCAAACAGGTTGCAAAGGGAGGGGGACTGGCTCTCAACTTGAGTGAGCTAGCACGCAGTACTGGAGTCAGCCAGCCAGCCGTTTATCGACACTTTGCGAGTAAACGAGCTTTAACGATTAGTGTGGCGCAGCGAGGATTTGAACAACTGGCTAAAGCCCTACAACAAGCTGCTCAACCCGTGCAAGACGACTCCTTCGAGACAATTAGAGCGATCGCAGAAGCCTACGTAGTGTTTGCACTTGAAAATACTGAACTTGTACGCCTAATGTTTAGCCTGAAAGAGCGTGTTACTGAACCTGCACTTCAGAACATCTCAAAAGCTGCTGCGGTACCGTTATTTAGGATTGTTGAAACAGCAAAACACCGTGATGGTCTTAGAAATCAAGACGTTGATAGGACAGTACGAATTATCTGGGCGACGATTCATGGACTTGCAGTGCTGCTCATGGATGAGCAACTACCTTTCATTACTGATATGCCAGGTGAAATATCTGCTCACATTGAAGCCACCGCAAGAACACTACACATCGGACTTTTTACTCAGTAAAACTTTTGTGTTGGAGCGGTATAACTATTTATTATAAAGATCCCCGCAGTGGCGAAATTCGTCGCCATCACCTTCATGAAAGTAGTTTACAAAAAGCGTTAAAGCAAGCGGTTCGTCAAGCTGGTATTCAAAAAAAGGTGGGTTGTCATACGTTTCGCCACAGTTTTGCTACTCATCTACTGCAAAACGGCTATGACATCCGCACGGTGCAGGAATTATTAGCACACAAGGATGTGAAAACCACGATGATTTATACCCATGTTCTGAATCGGGGTGGTAAGGCTGTGCGTAGCCCCCTTGATTAGAACTACTGGCATATATTTTGCATGAATTTTGAACACCTAAAATGGTACAAAGTTAACACCCTAGCTCATAGCCATAACACCACACAGCAGGCAAGTGGATTGCCGATGGGTATTCTGCTTCATCTTCCACTAGTAAAATTCACATCACTTCAGGGAATCAACCACGAAGCTCTGAATCTTACAAAAACTTTTGCCATTTCACCTGGATTTCATCTGCCCTTTGGCAAACTATGGAGAACTTTTGTTGTGAGGAGTGATTATGAAACCTTTTATGCTAATGAGTTCCATTCTGGCAGCCAGTTTAATTATCAGTGCGCCCACAGTTGTATTTGCTCACGTTGGACATGGTGATGAATTTCAAGCAACGGGCGGCATTAATCGCGTGAAAGTCAATGCTCAAACCGATCAACTGTTAGGTATTGTGGTGACACCGATCGCCTCCTCTGCCAAATCTGGATCTGCTGTCATGATTCCGGTGACGGCATTGGTTGATGCTGATGGCAAGCAGCTAGTCTTTGTGCAGTATAAGAATTTTTATGAGTCAGTAGAAGTCACCACTGGCGCGACCAAAGGCGAACTAATCGCTGTTACCAAAGGATTGTCAGTTGAGGAAAAGCTCGTTACCCAAGATAGTTTGTCGCTCTATGCTGAATCGCGCAAAACCCAAACCGCCGATACAGTACCCAGTCCAGCAGCGATCGCCACTCCTAAAACTGATACAGCCCATGCTCAGGCAGATGTTCAAGGAATACCTCATAGCCATGATGCTAGCGGTAATCTCGTTTCACAGGCTGGTGAAACAACTCAGCAAGCAAGTGGCGGATTGCCGATGGGTATTTTAGCAGGAGTTGGTGGTGGAGTCGTGCTTGTGGGCGGAGCGATCGCTGTTATCGTAGGCAATCGCAAGAACAAGGGAGGCGTTTAATTGAGATGTTGAATTCCATTCTGAATCAGATTCTCAAAAACTCAATTGCCCAACGTTGGTTTATAGTTATCTGTGCAATTTTAGTGACGGTGTGGGGAGTATTCACTGTCACCCAGATGCCACTGGACGTTTTTCCCGAATTTGCGCCCCCCCAGGTGGATATTCACACCGAAGCGACTGGACTCGCTCCAGAGGAAGTGGAATCACAAATTACTGTGCCGATTGAAAGCGCGGTGAATGGTTTGCCGGGAGTGACTACGGTGGGGATGAACGACAGGAACAAGTATTAGTTGATCCAGAAAAATTGCGATCGCTCAATGTTTCTCTGACCGAAGTGACCAATGCTGCCAAAGGCGCAAATTCTAACGCTCCTGGTGGATTTTTAATTGGTGGTGGTCAAGAACTGTTGGTACGCGGTATTGGGCAGGTAAAATCAATTGCAGACTTGCAGCAATCTGTGGTGAAGGTGCAAGATGGTAAACCGATTTTGCTCAAAGATATAGCGGAAGTCAAAACGGGTGCGGCACTGAAGCGGGGAGATGCTAGTTTTAATGGGCAATCGGCTGTGGTGATGATGATTAACAAACAGCCTGATGTCGATACCCCTACGGTGACAAAAGCAGTAGAAGCGGTGCTGCAATCTTTGCAATCAACCTTTCCCTCTGATGTGCAGGTGGCGCGGACGTTCCGGCAGTCTAACTTTATTGATACTGCCATTGCCAATGTCAGCAGTTCCCTAATTCAAGGCATCATCATCGTGTCGGTGATTATGCTGTTATTTCTAATGAATTGGCGTACTGCCGTAATTACTCTCAGTGCAATTCCTCTGTCGCTGTTGATTGGCTTAATGTTCATGAAAGCTTTTGGCTTGGGCATTAACACCATGACCTTGGGCGCTCTTTTCTTGTGACAGTTGAGGGTGCGGAATGTGGGATCCGATACACTCAACTATCAATCATCAGCCAAACCTCACCTCACCATCAGCAGAATGAATGTGGGGATCGCTTGCTCTATTCTTCACAGTTTGTTACAAAAGTATAAAGAACTTCTAGAGATCCAAAACTTCATGTTCGGCGGACTTACTGGTTTAAAAGATTCTCAAAGCACAGATTGGGGAGAGCGAATGCTCAATACAGTCGCCAGCCAAACGATTCGCCACTTGTTTACCCAAAGCGAGTCCGTAGAAGTCTTTGTGCGCTGCTATCCCTCCAGCAAACTGTTGCAAGGCAGCATTGATAGCTTTAAAATGAGCGGTCGAGGCTTGGTGATTCGCAAAGATTTTTTGGTCGAGGAAATGTCCTTTGAAACCGATGCGGTTACCATTGACTTCGGCGCGGTTCTGAGTGGTAAGCTCAACCTCAAGCAACCCACCCAAGCGATCGCTAACGTAATTCTATCAGAAGCGGGCATTAACCAAGCCTTCAATGCCAAACTGGTGACACAGCACCTGGTTAACCTGACAGTACCCTCATTGACAGCAATATCCGGCGGTACACCAGTTTCCTTTACCGATATTCAAGTAGAACTTTTAGCAGAAAATCATCTGCGAATTTTAGCTAAAGCAGATTTAAATAATGGCGAACTCATCCCACTGAACATGGTTATGACTGTAGCCGTAGAACGACGGCGGCGGATTTCCTTTAAAAACCCCCAAATTGAGCTTGACTCAGTACCAGAAGCACAACGGGAAATCTCCCAAACATTGAGTATGGCGCTGGCGGAAATTTTAGATAATATGGTTGATTTGGATCGCTTTGACCTTGATGGTGTGAAATTGCGGCTGAATCGTTTAGAAACTGAAGGTAAAACTTTAATTTTCAGTGGATATGCGGAAATAGAACGTATTCCCAGTAACGGTTAAAATACAGAACCTCACCCCGCCTTTGACTTGCGTCAAAACTTCCGTTCTCCTTCTCCCAAAGGGAGACGCTACGCGAAGGTAAGGAGAGGGGTTGGGGGTGAGGTTTTTAATTTTTATCTTCCCACACCGACATATTGGAAACCAGCCCTAACCATACTTTCAGGGTCAAGGAAGTTCCGACCATCGATCATCACGGGATGGTTCATTAATTTTGCCATCTTAGCGTAATCTAGACCGCTGAACTGCTGCCATTCGGTGACTAATACCAAAGCGTCGCAGCCATCGGCCAGCCTTTCTGCATCAGTTTCCACTAACACGCCAGTCAAACCATGACGTAAACCTGTTTGGGAAACAATGGGGTCATAGGCTTTGACTTTAGCTCCGAGTCGATTTAGCTGCTCAATCAAGTTGAGTGCTGGCGCATCCCGCATATCATCGGTATCTGGCTTGAAGGTTAAACCCAGAAGTCCGACAGTTTTGCCTTTGAGAATTTTAAGAACTTGCTGGAGTTTTTCCAAAGCAATTAGGCGCTGGCGCTCGTTGACACTGACAGCAGCTTTCATAATCTGGGCTTCATAGCCATAATCATCAGCAGTGTGAATCAGTGCGGAGACATCTTTGGGGAAACAAGAACCACCCCAACCAATCCCAGCGTTTAAAAACTTGTTCCCAATCCGGGAATCTAAACCAATGCCTTTTGCTACTTGGGTAACATCAGCACCGACGCGATCGCAAATATTCGCAACTTCGTTAATAAAACTAATTTTGGTGGCTAAAAAGGCATTAGCAGCGTATTTGATCATCTCTGCGGAACTGAGGTCTGTAGATAATACAGGCACTGGTGGTAAAGACTGATCAGCAGCATACTGACGTTCTACAATGGGCGTATACAGTTCTTTCATTAAAGCGATCGCCTTGGGACTATTGCCGCCTAAAACGATCCGATCTGGGTTAAAGGTGTCATACACCGCCGAACCTTCCCGCAAAAACTCTGGATTGCTGACCACATCAAATTGGGGTACATCTTCTAGTGTTTTTTCTTCACTCACTACTCCACCTGCGGGTATAAGTGTTTTCTGACGTTCAGCAATCCCATCCAAAACAATCATTCGTACCCAGTCACCAGAACCAATGGGGACTGTAGATTTATTCACAATTACCTTATAACCACCGTTGAGATTTTCGCCAATACTACGAGCGACAGCTTCCACATAACGGGTGTCACTTTCGCCAGTGGGTAAAGGTGGTGTTCCCACAGCAATAAATAAAACTTCCCCGTGGGCAACTCCGGCCGCAATATCTGTAGTGAAATGGATGTTCTCTGTTTTAATCACAGACTGCATAATCTCTGAGAGTCCCGGCTCAAAAATTGGGGACTGCCCAGATTTCATTAATTTAACTTTTTCTTCATTATTATCTACACAAATTACATCATGACCGATATGAGCCAAGCAAGCACCTGTTACTAAACCAACATAACCAGTACCTATTACGCAAACACGCATTTATTTTCACTCCTCATTTTTTGGGATTAGATTTTTAAAACACTGTCAAATATGACACTTACTATACCATTGAAAAAACTAGTAACTGAAGTACGGGCTACTGAGAGGATGAGCCTGCACGAAGATTCAGCACAGCGTTTAGGACTACCACCGAACCTCAATTGCGATCGCCTACGGCGCGGCTTTGCCGATCGCGGAAATCGTCTACTGTGAGTTTTAACCCCTCTTGTAGCCCAATAGTAGGTTCCCAATTTAACAAGGTTTTAGCTTTGGTAATATCCGGCTGACGACGACGCGGATCATCAGAAGGTAGTGGCTCAAACTTAATTTTTGCGTCTGGGTTCACCATATTTTGTACAGCTTCTGCCAATTCTAAAATTGTATATTCCCCAGGATTACCCAAATTCACAGGGCCAACATAGTCGCCATTCATCAGGCGGATAAATCCTTCTACCAAATCAGAAACGTAACAGAAACTGCGCGTTTGCGAACCATCTCCATACACAGTTAAAGGATTACCCTGTAAGGCTTGAACTATGAAATTACTCACTACCCGACCATCATTTTCTAACATCCTCGGCCCGTAGGTATTGAAAATCCGCGCCACGCGAATTTCGACTTTATTTTGTCTGTAGTAATCAAATGCCAAAGTTTCCGCAATGCGTTTACCTTCGTCGTAACAGGAACGGATGCCGATAGGATTAACACTACCCCGATACTCTTCTGTTTGGGGATGAACTTCGGGATCACCATAAACTTCGCTGGTTGAGGCCAAAAAGAACCTAGCCTTAACGCGTTTAGCTAGTCCCAACATATTCAGTGTCCCCATGACGTTAGTTTTAACGGTTTTAACTGGGTTGTACTGGTAATGTACAGGAGAAGCTGGACAGGCTAGATGATAAATTTGATCCACTTCTAAGCGTATTGGTTCTGTGATATCATGACGGATCAGTTCAAAATTGGGATTATTGATCCATTTAAGGATATTCTGCTTATGACCTGTATAAAAGTTATCTAAGCAAATGACCTCATGCCCGGCGGGTATTAATCTGTCAATGAGATGGGAACCAATAAATCCAGCACCGCCCGTAACCAAAATTCTCATAGTTTCCCAGTGATTTTATAAATATTTCTAGTTGCTCTCTAAGAATAAGTTAGAGTCACCAGTTTTGTTACAAAAATATTAAACGAACAAAGCTAATTTTTCCAAAACATTAGATTTGCATGATGCAGTATGTAAGTAGGTTGGTGTAAATAAAGTTAATTGGCGGGGGTCGTCATTTGTCCTTTGCCCTTCGGCTACGCTCAGGGTAAATCATTGGTCATTGGTAAGGGTTTCATGGGTTTTTCCGAGTCGTAATATAGTTTGGTTTTCCGAGTCCCACCTATTTACGTCAAGTTTAAACTCAATTGTTAAATAAATCATCTAACAAGGTATCAAAGATTCTCTGACGATGGTCTGCTGTGGCTGATAATTCATCAAATCTTTAATTAATTCCATTCAAAACTTCTCTTGGTTATGCTATGCAAAACTTTTTCCTATCCTGACCAAGGAGAGGGATGTCTCTGTGGACAGGCTAAAAAAGCCGATTTTTTTCTGGCTTAAACAGCAGTTGTAGAGTGGGAAATTGCTGGTATTGACATTTGCGTTTGAGTGTGTTGTGGTTCTCCCAGCATGACGATAGAGCAGGTAAGTTGACCCGCTAACTGGGTTGTCACATCACTAATAGCTAACCCACCAGGACTTGTCCGATTACGGATAAAGGGTAACACTACCAAATCATATAATCGTGCTGCCTGTAAAATTGCTTGGGCAGTATTTTCATGAGCGATGATTTGAATTTCTGGGGGATGAGGTACAGCTAATTGAGACATTAATCGGGCGAGGTGCGTTCGCGCCAGCGCTGACTTGTCAGTTCGCTTGGTCGCAATTTTCTGGGAACCACGAGCTTCACCCATGCACACATGAAGTACAGTAACTTGGGCTTGATTTGCCTCAGCCAGCATCTGAGCAAATTGTACAGGTTGCAATGATGAGGCTGTTAAATTTTCTAAGGGTACTAAGATGCGTTGAATTTTTTTGGGTGAGTCCATCAGACGTGTCACCGCCACTGGACAATGAGATGCCCAAAGTACGCTATCAATCACATTCCCAAATAAACGCGCTCTCAACCCAGTGCGTTTACCCCAACCCATGATAATTAAACTCGCCTTTTGTTCGCGTGCGGCTCTACTAATACCGAGAGCAAAAGCATCATCGATTCTCAGTAATGGTTCTGCGTCTACTCCCAACAATCGACTTTGGGCTGTGGCTTTTGCTAGTAACCGTTCACTGCGGCGTAGAGCAGTTTCTAATTGTGGTGCATCCATTTGAGCCGCAGCAGTGGCGATCGCCAATGGGACAATTTTACCTTGGGCTTGATTTGCTAATAATGCCGCCATTTCCAGCAAATACTGCTGAGTTTGAGGATTATACACAGGGACAACAATGGTCACCGGACTGTGTTTGGCTTCTGAGTGCTGCTCAAAGAGAGTTGGGGGATCTGCTGGTGTAACTGCGGTGGAAACCAAAGCACGGGCTGTATAACTAGTGACCCATAGCCCTAAGATGGAAGTAACGAGCATTAAAACAAAGACACTGTTTAATACTGCCTCTGGAAACAACCCAGCCCGATAGCCCACGAAAGTTGCTGCTAAAGTTGTACCCATCTGAGGTATTGATAGCGACCACATGGTCAGCATTTCCCCCCAGTTGTAGTGGTAAAGCAGTTTTGTGAATAAAGCGGCGATGAATTTGCTAGTAATTAAACCGACTACTATTAAAAACGTTAATTGCAGGGTGTCAATGCTGGTAATCAAAGCAGGTAAATCAATGGTTGAGCCAAAATTGACCAGGAAAATGGGAATAAATAGGAAACTGCCCAAAAATACCACCTTTTCCTTCACTAGCCCTTCACCCACAGCTTGATTTACCACCAAACCTGCCAAAAAGGCTCCGACAATTGTTTCTATCCCAATCAATTGAGCGCCCACCGCAGCCAGAAATACGGTCAGCAACACAAAGAAAAACTGATTGCCCTCGTCGTCTCCAAATCGCCGGAAAAATTCTTTGCCAGCCCAATCAAATCCCACCAAAATGATCATCGTGTAAACACTTAACCAAATCAATAGGGGAAGTATTTGAGCCAAGCTGAATGCGAGAGTATCAGTAGTAGCTATACAAACAGCTAAGACCAGCACAGCGCTGAGATTGGTAAAAATGGTGGCTCCCATTGTGATGGTCACAGCTTGATTATTCAGCACCCCCAGACGACTGAGAATGGGATATGCCAACAGGGTATAGTTAGCTAACAAAGCGCCAATTAAAATCGCCGCATTCCATTGCCAATGAAAAAACTGTCCGACTAAAGTTCCCATGACTAGGGGGAAACTAAAGCTGAGGATGCCAAATCCCAAGGAGCGTTTTTTGCAGCGGCGGAAATGCTTGATTTCCACTTCTAAACCTGCGACAAACATCAAGTAAAATAAGCCAATATCTGATAGCAGGCTAATTATTGGTAATTCTGTGTGAAAGAGATTCCAGCCTGATGGTCCCAGTACTACCCCAGAGAAGACTAAGCCGATTAATCCTGGTAGTCTCAGCCTCTCAAATAGGATGGGTACAACTAAGATAACCACCAGCAAAACAGCAAAGCTCACAATTGGCTCATCGCCGAGAACTTGAGAAGTTGGTTCCAGAGCCAGAACTTGTGATATTAGTTCCATAGGTTGGACTTTAAGGGGCGACAGTGAAATTGCGATTACCCAGAAGGGAATCGAGTCAAAAATAATCAAGGAACGTCAAAGCCACCCTGACGAAGAATTAACAAATTTTCATTTACAGTAGCTAGGTAATTGTCGAAGAACTAACTACCTATGGATGGATTTGACTTAAAATAAACCGTAAGCGATCGTAGTCGTCTTTTAACAAAACGCTGAGAGTACGTCCAGCCTTAATTAGCCATTCTCGGTCAGCTTTACGTAACTGGTAGATATGGCGGATAGCTGCTGCCGTTAATGCCTCTACTGGCGCACCAGATACAGAGAGCAATGTCCGCAAAAAATCTACTGATTCAGTGAATTTGATGATGGCTTCTGGTTCACACCGATAAACAGCTTGATGAATTTGCGGAGGACGGGGTGGTAGATACTGATATACCCCTGGTTTTGTCCCTAGAGTCCCGGACGAATGCTCAAACCCCACAATGGCCGCCCGAAATTCAGTTTTGAGCATGGCAAAAATTTGGGGTTGTTCCTCGCGTAAATCCTGCAATGATAACCCCAACGCCACAGCCCGATGTACCGAATCAATGGGCATGGTTGTAGCATGATACAGCACAGCATAAATTCGATTGCCTGATTCTTCATCCACAGCGCAAACCCAACTACCAAAAGGAGGCATGGGCGGAAAACTTAAGTCTTCCGGTTCCAAACACTGTGAGACAAATTCGGTAGAAGTAGTTTCGATTACCTCCGCAATATGGTTGGGGTGGCGATCGCTTATGGCAAACTGTGGTAAAGGTAGGCGCATCTTAGTTATTAGTCCTTGGCCATTAGTCCTGAGTAATTAGCCAGCAGTCTTTTACTCGGTGACTAATTACTGATAACTAATGACTATTAATTTATTTTCCTTTTCTGCCGGCTGTCAGTTCTACGGCTTCTAATTCTGATAGGCGAAAGGTAATTAATTTATCCCAATTGCCACCTTCAAATAATACAGCTACCTTGCCATCACTGAGACGTTGTACAAGTCCTTCGTAGCGATAATAGGTGTCTGCGGGATTTTTGACGCGAACTGTTGATCCAGGCAGAATCATGATGTTTACCCTCGCTGGTTTACTGTTAATAGCTTAATACTTATTATTAGTCTATAGTCAAGAGTCGATAGTTCCTAGCCTGTTGACAGAAGAGGAAAGGGGGCAGGGGGCAGGGTGCAGGGGGGAACAAGCCTGAAGCCTCTGCGCCAAGCATTGCGGAGCCGGGGTAATCTTCCCCACCCTTTTAGGGCGCTGGGACTGGGGCGGAGTACTCTTGCTCCCTGCTCCCCTGCTTCTTTTGACACTGCCGGCTGCTTAAGAACCTTTCCTCTTCTACCTGGCCTCTTCGGTCAACCGAATATTGGTGGGAAAAATGATCGAAATTATTTAGATGGTTGATCAATAGCATTTTTGCCAGAACTATTCAGCTTCAGGGACAATATTATATAGAAATATACTTCACAAATTTTAATAATGACCGGAACTACACAGCAGATACCTGCCGTCACCTTAGAAAAACTTGTTTGGACTTGGCAAGGCCACAAAATTCAATATACCGTCATGGGTGCTGGTCGCCCTTTGGTACTGGTTCACGGCTTTGGGGCTTCCATTGGACACTGGCGCAAAAATATCCCGGTTTTAGCCGATGCAGGCTACCGGGTTTTTGCTGTTGATCTTTTAGGTTTTGGTGGTTCAGATAAAGCCCCAATTAATTACACTGTAGAAGTGTGGGTAGAACTGCTGAAGGATTTTTGGGCAGAACACATCCAAGAACCTGCGGTTTTTATCGGTAATTCCATTGGCGCACTTATAAGCTTGATGGTGCTGGCTAAACATCCAGAAATTACGACTGGTGGTGTTTTAATTAACTCGGCTGGTGGTTTGAGTCATCGTCCCCATGAGTTAAATCCACCTTTACGGATGGTGATGGGAGCTTTTAACAGATTTGTGCGATCGCCGATCACAGGTACATTTCTCTATAATCGCATTCGTCAAAAATCCCAAATTCGTCGCACTCTATACCAAGTTTACCGCAACCGTGAAGCCGTCACAGAGGAATTAGTCGATATTCTTTATACCCCATCTTGTGATCCAGGAGCGCAGCAAGTTTTCGCCTCCATCCTCACAGCCCCTCCTGGCCCTACTCCAGAGGAACTATTGCCCAAAATCACACGTCCTTTATTAGTAATTTGGGGTGCTGATGATCCCTGGACACCAATTACCGGTGCGAAGATTTATGAACAGGCGTGTGAAAATGGCCAAGACATCAAGATTGTTGCCATTCCTGACGCTGGTCATTGTCCCCACGATGAAGTTCCAGATGTTGTTAACGCCCAGATTGTCGCTTGGTTGGCGCAAAATTCATAATTGAGCATACAGATGCCGTTTTTGCATCTAGCCTGTGGATAGATGCAAAAACTATTTTCTATTCATACAATGCGTCTTTGTGTGGGCAGGGTAACAATACTGGGTAAAAACCTCTTATTTTTTAATTGCACCTTGACAAAATCAGACTTAGATGGTGTGTGTAATGGAGCTTGATGTAGATAATCGAAAGGCAATTCGCCTCAGTCATTATCCTGATTTTTCTCAGCTAGGCTATGAAGTTATTAAAGAACTAGGACGCAATCAGGTAGAGGGGCGTATTACTTACCTGGCTAAGGTCTGTCAATCTCATCAACAGGTAGTAATTAAAGAGTTCAATGTTGCCAGTACCAGTGCTGACTGGTCAGGTTTGAAAACTTATGAACGTGAAATTCAAATCTTGCAACAACTTGATCATCCTCGGATTCCGCGCTACATAAACTCTTTTGAAATGCCAGATTACTTTTATCTGGTACAGGAGTATAAAAACGCTCCATCTCTGGGTTTACGACGCAGCTTTAACCCGGAAGAAATCAAACAAATAGCGGTATCAATTTTAGAAATTCTAGTTTATCTGCAACAACGAGCCGACCCCATTATTCATCGGGATATTAAACCAGAAAACATCTTAGTTGATGAGCATCTCAATGCTTACTTAGTTGATTTTGACTTGGCTCGGTTAGAGGAAGTGAAAATGGCTCTCAGCAGCTTTGCTTCCGGAACCCCAGGTTTTATGCCTCCAGAAGAACAACTTGGTCATCCCCTCACCCAAGCTTCAGACCTATATAGTTTAGGAGTAACACTGATTTGCTTATTGACTAATACCCGTTCTATTGATATTTGTCAGTTAATAGATCGTAAGTATCGTTTGAATTTCCAGAAATTAGTTCCCCAACTCAATCCGCGTTTTAAATTGTGGTTGATGAAGTTGGTGAAATGTAGATGGAAATACCGCTATGCTAATGCATTTTTGGCTTTAAAAGCACTTCAGCCAATTCAAGTTACTGATAATGATCATACCATAGATACTTTAGCTGCGGCAATCAAATTGAGACAAAGAACAGCTGTGCTATGTCTAGCCATGATTGGCATCATGGCAGTAGCAACCACAACTTTGATAATTTCCGAGCCAAGTGGGGTAGCCCAGCAGATGAAAAGTAGGGAATAGGGGGAAGAAGAGGCAGGGGTGCAGGGTGCAAGGGGAGCAGGGTGCAGGGAGCAAGGGGGAGTTATAAATTATTTTAAACTTGCCGTTACTTAACAACCGTTCTTCTTCTCCCCTGCACCCTGCCCCCTGCCCCCGTTCCTCTTCTCCCCTTGCCTCTTCCTATTACCCATTACCTAGTTCTAGCAACCCAGGAGGGGGAGTAATTTCAATCCGACGGGATGGAACATCGACTACAGGGGCGATCGCCTTAACAAATGGGATCAAAAGATTCTTCGGGGATTTGGGCTGTGATGTTTCTGAGGGAACAGCTTGATTTTGCTGATGCAGCTTCACTTCCAATAAAAAATTACCAGCCGGAATCACATCTACCACCTCGCCCACAAGTTCTCCAGATTCTTGCATGAAGACGGACATCCCGATCAAATCGGTGACATGATATTCATCTTCACCTAATTGGGGGCGATCGCTTGCGGGAACCATCAACTTATAATCGCGCAACGCCTCGGCATCATTGCGATTTTTCACTCCAGCCAAGGTAATCACACACAAGTTTTTCCCTTCCACATAACGACCTGACAACAACTCTATCGGTTGTGGTTCCTGATCCCCAGGATGCCATAACCAACGTGTTCCCGGAACCTCAAACCGTTCCGGAAAATCCGATTCTGGATAAACCCGCAACTCCCCAGACAACCCTTGAGGGGCGACAATTTTACCAATTTCTAACCATTCATCGGCATTGGGGACTGGGTTGAGAAACTTCTCCCCTGCTCCCTGCTCCCCTTCGGCTACGCTCAGGGCAAGCCTGCTCCCCTGCTTCTTCTTGGCGACCTTTGCGCCTTGGCGGTTCGTTTTCATTATTTTAGACTCACAACAGCACGCTGATAAACTTGTTCAGCCACCTGTGCCAAACGCTGCATTCCCGTGGCAATTTCTTCATCAGTACCAGTCAGACTAATGCGTAAACATTGGTGCTTGTGCTGCCATTCTTCCCGCAAACCAGGGAAAAAGGTACTACCAGGTACAACAATCACACCCACTTGCTTCAGTTCCTGGTAAAATTCCCAATCAGTCATGGGTAAATCCTGTAGCCACAACCAAGCAAATATAGCTCCTTCACCGCGATGGAGGAACCAAGGTAAATCCTTGGGCATTGCCGTATCTAAAGTATTTTCTAGCACAGTAAACTTTTTCTGGTAGAAGGGACGAATCACTTCTTCAGCGATTTTAGGTAAAGCACCAGAGTTGATGGCGATAGCGGCTATAGCTTGACCATAGCGTGAGGGATGAATACACAAATTTGTCTGAAAGCACTCTAATGCTTGGATGATGCCTTCATCACCAATGGCAACACCGATGCGTTCTCCAGGTAATCCCACCTTTGATAAACTCATGCAATGCAAGATATTGTCACCAAAGACTGGTGTCATTTCTGTAAAGTTCAAAGCTGGGAAAGGCGGCGCATAAGCCGAATCAATCAACACAGGTACATTGTAAGGTGCAGCCAAAGCCGCAATTTTTTTCACTTCATCGTCGCTGAGAACATTACCAGTGGGGTTACAGGGACGAGAGAAGATGACGCAACCCGTGCTGTCTGTAATTGATAGTTGGCTGAAATCTGGACGATATTTAAACCTGTGAGCCGCCTCATCAATATCTAAAGTTGGTTTATATGCGATTAAGGCTTCTTGCTCTAAACAAACACCGCCATAACCCGTATAGTCGGGACTGAGAGGTAAAACGATTTGCTTGAGTTCGCCGCTTGTTGTGTAACCACCAAAGCTATTGGCAGCGTAGAAGTAGAGGCTTTGACTGCCGGGTGTAATTAAAATATTGCGATCGCTTAAGTTTAAACCATAGCGTTTGTTGAAGTCATTGGCGATCGCCTCAATCAACGGTGCATAACCCTGACTCGAACCGTAACGACAAACCACCTCGCCGTATTCCGAACCAGCCAATAATTCAGCCGTGCAGTCCCGCCACAACTGTTCCACCTCTGGTAAAATCAACGGGTTT
Source organism: Nodularia sp. LEGE 04288 (assembly GCF_963896525.1). Lineage (NCBI taxonomy): Bacteria > Bacillati > Cyanobacteriota > Cyanophyceae > Nostocales > Nodulariaceae > Nodularia > Nodularia sp. LEGE 04288. The sequence continues at coordinate 22,144 of NZ_CAWQOY010000182.1, read as the reverse complement.
CCAGCACTCAAATTAATAAATTCTTGCCCTACCCCAGCTTTTAAAGTTTCAATAATATCCTTCATAATCGCTCTAACGCCAGTCAAGTTAGACATTTGAGCGCCAATTTTCGTGAGGGCAGGGTTCATAAGCTTTGTAAAAATAAAGATAAGGTCGGAGTTAACAAAATTATCAGTCTCTGATGGCGGAGCGATATCATCGTCCAGGTTTGCCGCCTGTAACTAATGTACCAATATCAATGGAAAAAGCAATTTTGCAATTTTATAGTTAATTTACAAAAAAGTAACAAAAAGTTTCTCTAACCCCTTGCCGATATAAACTCATATCAGCCCATTGATACAACTTTTATACAGGAAGGCTAATTGTGGAAGTTAAAGCAGCAGTCGCTTACGGCGCGGGTAAGCCGTTGACTATTGAAACCGTGGAATTATCGCCACCACGAGCCGGGGAAGTCTTAATTGAGATTAAAGCCTCTGGAGTTTGCCATACCGATGCTTACACCCTTTCTGGTGATGATCCTGAAGGTTTATTTCCCGCAATTTTGGGACATGAAGGCGCTGGTGTGGTAGTAGAAGTTGGTGCTGGTGTGACTAGCCTCAAGCCAGGAGATCATGTCATTCCTCTATATACTCCAGAATGCCGGCAGTGTGAATATTGCTTAAGCATGAAGACCAATCTTTGTCAAGCAATTCGCCTCACTCAAGGGCGCGGTGTCATGCCCGATGGCACCAGTCGCTTTAGTATTGGCGGGGAAATGCTGCATCATTACATGGGTACATCTACCTTTGCTAATTACACAGTATTACCAGAAATTGCCGTCGCCAAAATTCGCCCAGATGCCCCCTTTGATAAAGTTTGTTATATTGGCTGTGGTGTAACTACTGGCGTGGGTGCAGTTATTAATACAGCCAAAGTGGAACCAGGAGCAAACGTCGTGGTTTTTGGCTTAGGCGGTATTGGTTTGAATGTCATCCAAGGGGCGCGGATGGTGGGAGCGAATATGATTGTCGGGGTAGATATTAATCCCAGCAAACGCGCATTAGCCGAAAAATTTGGGATGACACACTTTGTCAATCCCCAAGAAGTTGAGGGTGATTTAGTTCCTTATTTAGTGGACTTAACCAAAGGCGGTGCTGATTATAGTTTTGAATGTATTGGTAATGTAAATGTGATGCGTCAAGCCTTAGAATGCTGTCATAAAGGTTGGGGCGTGAGTGTCGTTATTGGTGTCGCTGGTGCAGGACAAGAAATCAGGACTCGTCCTTTTCAATTAGTAACTGGACGCGTTTGGAAAGGTTCGGCATTTGGTGGCGCTAGGGGGCGTACAGATGTGCCGAAAATTGTAGATTGGTATATGGATGGAAAAATAAATATTGATGATTTAATTACTCATGTCATGCCGATTGAAGAGATTAATACAGCTTTTGATTTAATGCACAAAGGCGAATCAATCCGCAGCGTAGTGACATTTTAATTGTCTGAAATACAAGAGGCAATCGCTTGTAAAATTACATGAGCATTGGGAAATATTCACCCAAAAAACCTTCGGTACTGATTGGGCAGAAACAAAATTGTACGATGAATCGCGTCTGTTGAGTCATGCAAACACCACAAACTGGAAAATCATTGGCAAATCTCAAAGATAACCTCTATAAAACCGACTTTGCTGCTTGGACAAAGCAACAATCTTATCTGCTGCGTAATCAGCAATGGAACCAGCTGGACTTACCCAATTTAATTGCGGAGATCGAATCTTTAGGGAGACTGGAACGTCAAGAATTACGAAATCGCCTCAGCATATTAATTGGAACTTTACTCAAGTGGGAATTTAAATCAGCACAACGCAGTCGTAATTGGTTGGTAATCATTCGACTTCAACGGCGGGAGATTCTCAAATTACTCAGCGAAAATTCTCGTCTCAAGCCTGACTTAGAAAAAATACTCCCAGAAGCCTATGAAAATGCTAGAGATTTAGCATCAAGTGAAACCAACTTGCCATTATCAACTTTTCCCCAACAATGTTTGTATACTCTGCTAGAAGTGATGAGCGATCGCTTTTATCCGTCTGAAGCGGCAAATGATGATTTGATGGAATCATCGCCTAAAACTTGATCAATCATGACTAATCTGGATCTGATCTCAGAATATCAAAGCTTTGGCGGCCAACTCGGCTTTTACTCTCACCTTTCTTCCACCTGTAAAAGTCAGATGCGTTTCGCCGTCTATGAACCACCACAAGCCACTCAACAGCCAATACCCGTTCTCTATTTCCTTTCTGGCTTGACTTGTACTGAAGAGAATTTTCTAGCCAAAGCTGGGGCGCAGCGTTACGCATCTGAGTACGGCTTAATATTAGTCGCACCAGATACTAGCCCCCGCAACACTGGTATTGCAGGTGAAGATGACGATTGGGATTTTGGTACAGGTGCAGGTTTTTATGTGGATGCTACTGAGGAACCTTGGCATCAGCATTACCAAATGTATAGTTATATCGTCCAGGAATTACCAGCGATAATTGCCGCAAATTTCCCAATTATACCTGATAAACAAGGTATTTTTGGTCATTCAATGGGAGGACATGGAGCGCTAGTATGTGCTATAAGAAACCCGCATCTATATAAATCAGTTTCAGCTTTTGCACCGATTGCTGCACCAATGCGATCGCCTTGGGGTCAAAAGGCTTTCAGTGGTTATCTAGGCAAAAATCAAGAAACGTGGCGTAATTATGATGCTAGTCAATTAGTCCAACAATTAGGATATCACAGTCCCATTTTGATTGACCAAGGAACTGCGGATAAATTTTTAGCTGAAGAATTACTTCCAGAAGTGTTTGAGCAAGCTTGTGCATCTGTGAATCAGCCTCTCAACTTACGTTACCAAACAGGCTACGACCACAGTTATTATTTTATCGCTAGTTTTATTGAAGATCATATCCGCCATCATGCGATCGCTCTATGTGAAAGTTACTGAAATTTGACCAGAAAGTGAAATATATCTTTTCCAACTTTGTCCTACACTAAAGATAGAAATCCCCAACCTATCAGATAGAGAGCAAACGATATGGGAAAAAAAGTCATTGCAGTACAGGCTTTTTGGGATGCTGAAGCTAGAGTTTGGGTTGCTACAAGTGATGATTTACCTGGATTAGCAACAGAAGCTGATACAGCAGAAAAGCTGTCAGAAAAGCTGAAAGTGATGATTCCAGAGCTTATTGAGCTAAATCAAGTGCAGCTTTCGAGTACAGAACCTCTCTTTTTAGATTTGACAAGCCATTTACTCGAACCTATTACTATGGCTTGTTAAAATGGGCATTTCCTATACTCCACAACTTAAACAAATTCTTTTAGACTCAGGGTGTTATTTTAAACGTCACGGGAAGGGAGATCATGAACTTTGGCACAGTCCAATCAATCAGCAATCGTTTGTTGTTGACAACTGTATAAAATCACGCCATACAGCTAATGCTATTTTAAAGCAGGCTGGGCTACCAAAACAATTTTGATTTCACGTTAATAAACACCCTGATGCACAATAACACCTCAGACATTTTAATTTTGTCTGGGGTGTCTTAGTCGTAAATTGTCGTGAGAAAAACCATGAAAAATACCCCGTTCATATCATGGTTGAACGAGGTAAGGATAGGAGTAAATCAACAAGGACTTATGATTCTACTTGTCCCTTTTGCGAGAAGAAGGGATTGGTTGAGACCACTACAGAAAATCTCGTAGCAATCTTCAATTCATAGAGCATAATTGACAGAACTATTGGAATTAGTAATCCTATCAATGCTCTTGAAGTGTAGTAAACCTTGGACTATTAAGCCCACAAGTCTTTTACAACCAATACTTTAACAAAGATAATTTTATAAATCTCGCCAAATTGGCGTTTTTTTTATTTATTCGTTTATACAAGTAAGATTATTGAGTAATTTTTACTCTCTTAATATGTCAATTTATAAAAATTCCGGTTCTTTCCCGGCACAAAACTGCATAAATTAACATCAATAAACTTATACAGAAAATGCTCCCTAAAAACTTTTATGATTACCCCGTAGGTATGAAAATGAACAAAATACCGATAAATGTGTTTTCAGGCACAACCGCTGGTTATGTAATGTTAGTACAAGATGTTCAGTCCACGACCTACGGACGGCTCAACCCCACGGATTTGACACTCCCCGCGATAAATCGACGGGGATTCTTGGTTCAACGAAACCACTTAACCTAGAGTCCTTGCGTCATCTAGACCAGAGGTGGGATTCTCCCCAAGCGTTAATTCGGGTATGCCCTACCCTATTTGCATTAGTGCAAGTCCTGTTTAGTTTGAAACAGTTGTTTCAAAATTCTGAGTCGTCTAGCCCCTATGAGTCTTTTACCTACTGCTAGGAGGAAACTAGAACAATGCAGTAGAACCGCATAGATTCAATTATCAAGGTTCAGTGCTTTGTCTTTCGACAGTTAGGTTTTTTAAGTGGTTGATTACCTTTCCACTATTATGAGTATAGCAGCATCTTGGTACACTAATGAATTAAAAGCCGTTGTTCTACGACGGGGCTTTCAACCCAATTTTTCGGTAATTCTCCCTGATTGGGCGGGAAAATGGAGATGTAATTTAGATGGTCGTCAAGCTGTGTTAGAACTGGGTTTAGGGGACACCAGAATATGTAAAGATGGTTTGTGTACGACAACTGCCGGTACCAGAATTGCCGGACGTGTCAGCGATAATGGCGGTCCTTGGGTATCGATTGAACAGAGAGCGTTTGCTGCTGGCGATCCCCCTTCTTCACGGCGAGACCATATATTGCCCTTGCGGTATAAAAATACAGACAACTGGTTGCTGATCATGCACACCATGAATCGGAATATTGCTAGTGGTTATACTAGTTGGAACGGCATCCCCTTTGGGTTACAGTGCCGAAAGTCTTAATTGATCCAGATTTAATAATTACCCAGCAAATTTAAAATGTCTCCACTAGGTATAGCTACCAGTCATTTAACCCATGTCCTAGAATTAGGAGAGGCACAATTTTGGCTGTTGTTGGTAGGAGTCAACAAATACCAAGACAAGGGACTACCTTCATTACGCTACTCGGCTGTTGATTGTCAGGGTTTAGCCGCAGCTTTAGCCGACGCAACCCAAGGATTTCCCCAAACCGCAGAAAGGGTTCACCACGATTTAAGTTCTAGCTTGCCGACTCTCTCCACAGTCCGTGCTAGCTTACAGGAAATTACTGCCGCAGCTCAACCACAGGACACGATTTTATTTTATTTCTCTGGACATGGGATGCTGAAGCCAAATTCTCAACAAGCATTTTTGTGTCTAGCAGATACTCAAACAGACGACTTACTCAACACAGCTTTGGGTTTAGAGGAAATTTTGCAACTGTTGGGAAATAGTCAGGCGCAGACTCAGTTAGTGTGGCTGGATGCTTGTCATAGTGGTAGCCTGACATTCCGATCTGCTAGAAGTGAGATCAGTACAGCATCTTTGCCCAATCCGACATCTGAGATGGTGGAATTGTTACGCCAACGAGCAAAACAGAGTAAAGGATTCTATGCTTTGCTTTCCTGTGATACTAATCAACAATCCTGGGAATTTCCCGAATTGGGACATGGCGTATTTACATATTACTTAATGCGTGGGTTGCGTGGTGAAGCGGCTGATCCCCAAGGTTTGATTGATGCTGATGGACTGTACAGATATGTTTATCATCAAACGCGCCAATATATTGAGCAAACGAATCAGCAATTACGACTGATTAATCAGCAAAACAAAAGTCGCGGCGACACTAATCTGTATTCCGAATATCCGCAGCAAACACCGAAGCGGATTGTGGAAGGAGTGGGGGAAGTGATTCTGGGATTAAAACCAGCCTTTGTGGAATCGTCTTCTCCCCGACAAGCTTTAATTTTAGAAGGGCTAGCAAATAATCAGACTACCCTGGCTGTGAGTAAACTGTTACGGGGTGTGGGTGGTTTTGAGTTAGAGTATTGGCCGCGATCGCCAGACACTACCACTCAGGATTTACACTCTACTATTCAAACTTGTTTACAAACTACAGAATTAGCACCGCAAAACCACCCCAGAATTTTTGCCACTGTCCTGTTATATTTACGTGGACGACTGGAGGAAACTGAAGTTGGTGAACCTGTTTTAGTTTTAGCAGAAAATGTCCGCCTGAGTCGTTCCTGGTTAAGGCAACAGCTCAGGCGTTCAACTTATGCCCAACAAATCATTATTTTAGACTGCCCGGTGACAAATGACTATGCACCTCTACAAGATTGGGTGGAGGATTTGCAACTAGGATTTGAGCAAGGGCAATGTATCATTGCGGCGGCTGCACCAAAAAATCATCCCGAAAAATTTGCCGAAGCGCTACACTCTACCTTACAAGCAGCCCAAATTCAAGGTAGCCTCTCAGCAGCGGCTTGGATTACCCAATTGCAATTATTCTGTAACCATGAATTTCCCTTGCATATCTGGCTATCTGGTACACAAGGCGTAATTGAAGTTATACCCGCCAGTTCTGGTAATCGAGGCGTTGAGTCAACAGCAGCGATTGATTTAGGGCTTTGTCCTTACCGGGGATTGCGGGCTTTTGGGGAAGAAGATGCTGCGTATTTTTACGGTAGAGAAGTTGTGGTTCAGCAATTAATTAGTGACTTAGGGCAGAAGTCATTTATTGCTGTGGTGGGGGCTTCTGGTAGTGGTAAATCTTCTGTGGTACAGGCGGGATTAATCGCCCAACTGCGACGGGGAAAACTCTTACTAGGTAGTGAAAATTGGTGGATGAGAAGCTTTCGCCCTGGTGCAAATCCTCTGCAAGCTTTATCACGCCGTTTAGTAGATAGCGGGACTGAAAAGGAAAAAGCTTATCAGCAATTGCAACTAGAAGCGATGTTGTCCCAGGGTATAGAAGAATTTGCGCTCTGGGTACGTCATCGCCCAGAAACAATGGTAGTTTTAGTGATAGATCAGTTTGAAGAATTATTTACTACTGCATCCAGTGACGATAGACAGCGTTTTTTAGCAGTTGTCTTAGGGGCGCTGGAACATATACCAGAAAAGTTTAAATTAATTATTACTTTGCGGGCTGACTTTATCGCTCCCTGTTTAGAAGTTCCGACTTTGGCGAAGTTGTTGCAGCAGTCGAGTCTGCTGTTACCTCCCTGCTTGACTGAAGAAGAGTATCGCCAGATTATTATTAACCCTGCTGAACAAGTGGGTTTAACAGTTGAGGCGGAATTGGTAGAAGTGCTGGTGCAGGAGTTACACCAATCTCCTGGGGATTTACCACTGTTAGAATTTGTTCTGGAACAGTTGTGGGAATACCGCGAAAATGCGGCAATTACTTTACAAGCGTACCAACAGCATTTGGGCGGAATTAAAGGAGCGCTGGAAAGCAAAGCCCAAAAGCTTTACAACAGTTTAGATTTAGAAGCTCAAGAGTGCGCCCGGTGGATTTTTCTGTCGCTGACTCAGTTGGGTGAGGGTACGGAAGATACTCGGCGACGGGTACTCAAATCTGAGTTAATTGTCCAAAAATATCCGGTTCCATTGGTAGAAAGAACATTACAAGTGTTAATTGCTGCCAAGCTGGTAGTTGTGAATTTAGAAGAAGATGCCGAGGCGTTTGGGGAAAGCCGGGGACTAGGAGAACAAGAAAAAACTTCTCTGGGATCACCTCCATATTCGCCTGTAACTGTGGAAGTAGCCCACGAAGTGCTGATTCGTTACTGGTCTACGTTGCGCTGGTGGTTAGAGGAAAATCGGGCGATGTTGCGATCGCATCGTCAAATTGCCCAAGCCGCAGCTTTGTGGATCAATAGCGATGAACAACCAGATTTTCTCTTACAAGGGGTTCGCCTCGCCGAAGCTGAAGAAATTTATCTCCATTACACTGACGAAGTATCTGTTGATGTCCAACGTTTTATTCAAGCTTGTTTAATCGAAAGACAACGCCAACAACAAAAAGAAAAAAATAGACTCAGAAAAGCTCAAAGAACTGTGGGAATTATGAGTATTCTGGGACTGACAGCTTTTGGTTTAGCTGTTTTAGCTTACCAACAAACTCAAAAAGCCCAGTTACGAGAGATACAAGCTTTAAATTCTTTGTCAGAAAACTTTCTCCTCTCCCATAATCAGTTAGAAGCATTACTCACTAGCCTCAAGGCAGGGAGAGAAGTACAAAAAATTACTCCTGGTATCCCGATAAATATCCAAGCTCAAACAGCAACTATCCTCCAACAGGCAGTTTATGGCACTCAAGAACGTCACCGTTTAACTCATAATTCTTGGGTAAGCAGCGTCAGTTTTTCCCCGGATGGTCAAATGTTGGCTTCTGGTTATGCAGATAACACCATCCAACTTTGGAAAAGTGATGGCAGTTTACTCGCAACTCTCACAGACCATAATGATGGTGTGAATAGTGTGAGTTTCTCCCCGGATGGTCAAATATTGGCTTCTGCTAGTAGTGACAGTACCATTAAACTCTGGAGTCGTGAGGGTAAGTTACTGAATACTCTCACCGGACACCTTCATGGTGTGAATAGCGTCAGTTTTTCACCGGATGGTCGAATGTTGGCTTCTGCTAGCAATGACAATTCGGCTCGGCTTTGGAGTCGCGATGGTAAGTTATTGGTAACTTTTCTCGAACATAGCCGCAGTATAAATAGCGTCAGGTTCTCTCCAGAAGGTGATCTCATAGCCTCAGCGAGTGATGATGGCACTGTTAAACTTTGGAGTTTGGACGGTCGTTTGTTATCAACTTTGCCAGCCAGTACGCAAGAAGTTTTGGATGTCAGTTTTAGCCCGGATGGACAAACAATTGCTTCCGCTAGTGCTAATGGGACAGTTAAACTCTGGAGTCGTGACGGTGATTTGCTCAGAACGATCGCAGCACATAGTGGTGGTGTTTGGCAAGTCAAGTTTTCTCCTGATGGTGAGATCATAGCCTCAGCCAGTGCTGATAAAACTATCAAACTTTGGACTCGTGCAGGTAATCTGTTAGGTACTTTGCAAGGACATAGCCATGAGGTTAATAGTCTGAGTTTTAGCCCAGATAGCCACAGACTGGCCTCGGCTAGTGATGACAATACAATCCGATTTTGGCAAATAGAAAGAGATTTACCCAGAACTTTTTACGGACATAAAGATAGTGTCAATGATGTCCGCTTCACGGCTGATGGCAGTAATATTGCTTCTATGAGTGCTGACAACACGATGAAACTCTGGAATTTGAATGGTCAGTTACTCAAAACTTTGCCTTCTCCCATCGAAGATGTTACCAGTATTAGTTTTAGCAGGGATGGTAATACAGTGGCTTTGGCAAGTGCAAATCAGGCTATCCAGATTCGTCAACGAGATGGGACTTTGCTGCATACCCTGGAAGGACATAAGCATTGGATCAGGAGTATGAGTTTCAGCCCTGATGATCAAATTCTGGCTTCTGGTAGTGCAGACAAAACTATCAAACTCTGGAATCGAGACGGTGGTTTGTGGCAAACTCTTGAGGGTCATCAGGGTTGGGTGACTAATGTCAAATTTAGCCCGGATGGTAAAATTCTGGCTTCTGCAAGTGCGGATAAAACTATCAAACTCTGGAAGCGAGACGGTGGTTTGCTGAAAACTCTCTCAGGTCATAGCGCTAGTGTCTGGGGGATTAATTTTTCTCCCGATGGTAAAACTATTGCTTCCGCTAGTCAGGACAAAACTGTGAAACTCTGGAATTTGGATGGTTCACTACTGCACACTTTCCAGGGACATAGTGATTTGGTGAATCAGGTTAGCTTCTCGCCGGACGGCAAAATGATCGCTTCAGCTAGTGATGATGATACTATCAAAGTCTGGAATATTAGCAGTGGGATTTTGCTGAAAAGCTTTTCTGGGCATAATGGCGGTGTCAAAAGCGTTAGTTTCAGTCCTGACGGTAAAATGCTAGTTTCTGGGGGTCAAGATGCCACGATTAAACTGTGGAACCTGGAGGAGATAGAACTGCAAACATCAAATCTCGATCAGCTGCTGGACAATGCTTGCGATCGCCTGGGTAATTATCTGCAAACTAGCCCTGATATTTCTAGAGAAGAGTATGAACTTTGTTTTGGTGACTAATGGATCTATAGTCATCCGCGTTTTGAGTCCTGACATTTATGTATGTGGTCAATCTAAAATCTAAAATCTAAAATCTAAAATTGTTCGACGGCTCTGTGGCCAAAATTAGTTAACGATAAGATATAGATCATGAACAGACGCTATTTTTTAAATGGTAGTGCAGTCATCGGCACGACATTCTTAGCAAGCAATATCAACCGGGGTTCCGAGAACATGACAACTTCTAAAAGCCAGTTTGCAATTACTAAACCTGAAGAAGAGTGGCGGACAATTTTAACGCCGGAACAGTTTCGCGTCTTAAGAAAACACGGTACTGAACCCGCTTTCACTAGCGCACTCGATAAGCAATACGATCAGGGGACTTTTGTGTGTGCTGGCTGTGGACAAGCACTGTTTACCTCTGACACCAAGTTTAACAGTGGTACTGGCTGGCCGAGCTTTTTCCAACCAATTGAAGGCGCGATCGCTATGACTGTAGATCGGTCATTTTTTATGACTAGAACCGAAGTGCATTGCAGCAACTGTGGTGGACATCTGGGTCATGTGTTTAATGACGGCCCTGCACCCACTGGTAAGCGTTACTGTATGAACGGTGTGGCGATGAATTTTGAACCTGCTTAATTGATTAGGGAGTAGGGAATGGGGAGTGAGGAGTGGAGAGTGGGTAAAGTTGAAATTATTTTGCACTTATTCACTGTATTCTGCCTTTCCTCTTCTCCCCTTCGACTGCGCTCAGGGCAAGCCTGCACCCTGCCCCCTGCACCCCTGCCTCTTCTCCCCTAGCCTTCGGAATTTTCCTGAGAGAAATTCTTCGTGATAGTTGCAGTGTCCTTCCCATTCGCAGCAATTGCTGTCATCACATAGTTAATGGAGTCATCTGAGAAAGGAATCCGCAGGTGAAAAGTTCCATCTGATTTGAGTTTGATGGGTTTACCCGCAATATTTACTGTTGCACCTGCTTCTGTTGATCCGTGGATAATTAATTCCACATCTGCAACAAACCAAAAATCTACTTGGGGACGACTAAAGACACGAATCGTTTCCGAACGAACGATGCACTCCCAGCGATCGCCTTTTGCAAGATAACCGATTTCGGCAATGTAGTCATGGTTAGTTGCGGGAATTGCCACATAGCGATCGCTGGTGATTTCGTCGCATTCGTACTGCTGTACTAGATTGGGAGTCTGATAACTCAAGTCTAAATCTGTGACATCATACAGTCGCAGCATTAATTGAGAGATGTTGTTATTTTGAAGTATTTGTGTGTGAGTTGGGGAAATATACCAACTAGCATAAGCCCATTTGGGAGTCCGGCATTTCAGCAGAAGACTACTCTCACTATTTGTATTGGGCAAATCCACCAATGTTGCATCTTCTGTGGCGAGATTTTCATCTGTGTTATCTGTCAAGGGTATACCAAAGACGCGAATTCTTGGAGAACGCGCAATTGTGATCCAGCGATCGCCTGTCATTAAGTAGCCTATTTCGGCAAGATAATCGCGATCGCTTTGGGGAATGGCGATATATTTTTCTTCTCTTCCTGACTCTATTTCATAGTGCTGCACAAACTCCGGAGTCTGATAACTCAAGTCTAAATTTGTGACATCATACAGCCGCAACCCTAATTGAGAGATGCCATTATTTGACAATGTTTGCTGGCACATTTCACCAATATTCCAACTAGCATATGCCCATTCGGCATTTCGGGTCTGGAGAACAATAGTTTGCTCCCCATCGAGATTGAGAACCGGGTCTTCTATGGTATCTTGCCGGGGTGTAGCAAAGACGTGAACCCTGGGGGAACGGGTAATTGTGATCCAGCGATCGCCTAAACTGACATAACCTATTTCCGCAAGATAATCACAATCGCTTTGGGGAATGGCAAGATAAAGTTCTATCTCTGAATCAAGTTCATATTCCTGAACAAACTCCGCAGTCTGATAACTCAAATCTAAATTTGTGACATCATATAGCCGCAGCCTTAATTGAGAGATACCCTGATTTGCTAATGCTTGCTGACAAGTTTCCCCAATGTCCCAAGTCGCATAAACCCATTGGTCATTTCGGGGCTTGAGTACAATACTTTGTTCCCCATCGAGATGAAGTTCTGGGTCTGCTGTGGTATCTTCCAGAGGCGTAGCAAAGACGCGAACCCGTTCGGAACGAATAATTGTGATCCAGCGATCGCCTGAACTGACATAACCTATTTCCGCAAGATAATCGCGATCGCATTCGGGAATAGCAAGATAAAGCTCTATCTCGGAATCAAGTTCATATTCCTGAACAAACTCCGCAGTCTGATAACTCAAATCTAAATTTGTGACATCATATAGCCGCAGCCTTAATTGAGATATGCCCTTATTTGCTAATGCTTGCTGGCAAGTTTCCCCAATGTACCAAGTCGCATAAACCCATTCCGTATTTCGGGGCTTGAGGACAATACTTTGTTCCCCATCGAGATGAAGTTCTGGGTCTGCTGTGGTATCTTCCAGGGGTGTAGCAAAGACGCGAACCCTTTCGGAACGACTAATTGTGATCCAGCGATTGCCTGGACTGACATAACCTATTTCCGCAAGATAATCGCGATCGCTTTGGGGAATGGCAAGATAAAGTTCTATCTCTGAATCAAGTTCATATTCCTGGACAAACTCCGCAGTCTGATAACTCAAATCTAAATCCGTGACATCATATAGCCGCAGCCTTAATTGAGATATGCCCTGATTTGCTAATGCTTGCTGACAAGTTTCATCAATGTACCAAGTCGCATAAACCCATTCCGCATTTCGGGGCTTGAGGACAATATTTCTCTCGCCATCGAGATTCAACAAAGGCATTTCTGGCGTATCATTCAGCACTTCTTCCTCAAAATCCGGCTCACATTGATTGCCAGCCGATGCACCAATAACTGTTCCCACAAAGGTGGCGCTATCTGCAAAAATATCTGACTCCTCTGGCAGATCAGCAACAGTTTCATCGTTGACAGGTTCAGCTGCATCCGCGACTACATTCAATATATCTTCAGTAATATCTGGGAGTAAGGGATGAGAATTTGTGACCTCATCTGATATTTGTTCACTTGATGGGGATATTACTTCATCATAATTACTGTCATCTGTTGTATCATCAGTGGTTGCTACCTGAGAGCCGACACTGGCTTCTGTAGTCATATCGCCAGCTAGGTCCCTAGTTTCATTTGAGATCACATCCGTAATTAAATCCGGTTCTAGCTGGGGCTGTTCTGCTATTTCGTCACTAGAATCTTTGACATCGAGATTTTCCCCATCAGATACCACATCTGAAAACTGCGACTCTTCCCAGCTCGCCTGAGAGATATCTGGTAATTGAGGGTATGGAGTATTGACAACAGATGCCGGTGCTTCTATATCCCAGGGAGATGGCTCTTCATCAAAAGACTCTACTTCCGGATAATTACTGTCATCATTGGTTGTCAGCGATTCTTCTTGATTACCGACTTGTTCATCCCAAACCGACCCGATAGCGTCATCCTCGAACGACATTTCGTCGAGAGGTTCACCCACAGCCGGAGCAATATTTGGATTATTTGTTGCCACTTCATTCTCCCAAATATCCGGGGAGTCGCCATCTGAGGTGTTATTTTTAGCCTTACTTGGCCATAGGCGTGAGCGGAAAAGCCACAATACTAAAGCCACAATCACAGCCGTAGGTAACAAAAGCCACCACAGAGGTATTTCGTTAGAACTAGATTCTGGAGGCTGCTGTTGATCTAATGTTCCTGCATCTTGAGTAGGACTTGCTGGTGTTTGTGCTGCACCCTGGGCGATGATGGGCAAAGCCCCGCCTCCGGCGATCGCGCTTGCGGCTGTGGCTCTAGCTGCTTCTATAGCTTGCTGTTGTGGTGATAGAATAAAGCCGAGAAAACTGGCTACATTGGCGCTAGGATTTTCCCTGTAAGCATAAACTAGAGGCTGAGAATAGGGATAGTTAGGATTATCTGGTAAAGTTTCATTTAACGGAACCACACGCACATTTGGCAGTTGCGACACATGATGAGCCATTGCATAGCTGATACCGTCATTGCCTAGTTGTTTAACAATTTCGGCAGTATTATCATCTGCTATTTGGGTAGCATTAGCACCCGTGGTGAATTCAGCACCTTTGAAAGACGCATAAGTGCGAAACGCATTGCGGGTATCACTGGTTTCAGGGCGATCAATGAATCGAATCGTACCTTCATTTCCTCCCAGTTCTGACCAGTTGGTAATATTTCCCCGGAAGATATCGGCGAATTGCTGATCAGTCAAACTCCCCTGAAAAGGATTATCTGTACTAACTATGATGGCAATGTTTTCTTGGTAAAACTGTTCTTGCGCCAGACCTTGGGTTTGTTCTTCTGGAGTCAAACCACGAGCGATCGCTACTAGATCAACTCTTTCATCTAACAAAGCTGAGATAGCCTCATTAGTCCCATTAGCAGCAACTTCTACACTTGTACCAGAAAACTCTTGCTCAAAGCGTTGTTTTAAACTTTGGTTGATTGCAGCCAAACTCATCGAACCATCAATCCGCACCGTAGTTCCATCTTCCACAGTTTCCGGTAGTGGAAAAGAATCAGCGTCAGTGGCAGATTGTGCCAGCACTGGTGTCGGTACGAACAAAGGTACTGCCATAGGGGTAGTAGCAAAGGACAGTAATAATGCCAGACTGACGATCGCACTATCTTTTTTTTCTTGTTGCCACATAATGCTGTTTATCTAGGTACAGAAAGCTGGACAATCATGAATTTTATCTTTTCATGAAAGAGCAGACGCGCTAATTATACATCTGGTATTAAATTTATTCTAATTTTCTGTTACTCAGACTGTGAATTAACCAAAACAGGATACTCCGCTGATCTCTTGCGTAGATACACTGAAGAATTCATGGCTAACCGCAGGGTACACAGATGAGTCAATGCCAGCGAATAACCGGATTTAGGCGCAAAAAGTCCTAAAAATTTCTGACTTATGCCGAAATTACCAGTTGACAATATCCCCATGCAGATGCGGGTTTGGATATTGAAGTCAGGACATCTGGCTGTTTAGAGGTTTGCAAATTGGGGCTAGGGCGTGTTTCATTCTGAGGATAGGAGTTGGTACACTTGCGTTACTCCTGATGTGGCGGAAATTATTGTTGAGGAACATTTGGTGAGGGGTAATCAGGTCAGGGATTATTCTTATCCTCCTGTGTCGGATGAATTTGGATTTATTGAACCACAGAGGCGCAGAGAACACAGAGGAAGACATGATAGAGGAAAATATATGAGGTTTGCTCAGGTTCGTCGATGGAAAATCAAGTTTTTTCTCTGTGTTTTGTTTTTGGTTGCTACGTTGGTTATTGCTTGTAATAAGACCAGTCCTCTGGGTAGCAGCGCCTGTGGTCAAAAATATGATCCAACTATTGATTATTTTCCGGCAAAAGTGAGCGTTAATTATGCGACTGGTTTTGATGTGGAGTATTATAAACATTACAAAGTTGTCACGGTTAAAAATCCTTGGCGTAATGCTAATACGGGTTTTCAATATGTTTTAGTGCAGTGTGGCGCACCAGTACCGCCGGATTTTTTAGAAACGCAAGTAATTACTGTCCCGGTAAATTCGGTTATCTCTCTTTCGACGACTCATTTACCTCATTTAGCTAAGTTAGGAGTGGTGGATAAACTCATCGGTGTGAGTGATTTTAAACAAGTCAATACGGCTGAGGTAATTTCCCGAATTAAAGCCGGAAAAATCACAGAAGTGGGGAGAAATAATAATGTTAATATTGAGCAGATATTAGATTTAAATCCCGACTTAATTACAACCTATGCGGTGGGGAATTCACAGTCAGATAGTTATCCGCAATTAGTAGATGCTGGGTTAAAAGTCGCCATCAATACTGAATATATGGAAAATTCTCCGCTAGGAAGAACTGAGTGGATGAAATTTACAGCTTTGTTTTTTAATCAGGAAGAAATAGCGGAAAAGCTATTTAGTGAAATTGCTAGAAAATATGAAGAAATTGCTCAAACAACCAAGTCTATAAATAATCGTCCTAGTGTATTTGTAGGATTCAACTTTAAAGGAACTTGGTATATGCCAGGAGGTAATAGTTATGTCGCTAAATATCTCAATGACGCTGGGGCAAATTATCTATGGAATAATGATAACACTTCTGGTAGCCTTCCCCTATCTTTCGAGATTATCTTAGAACGTGCTGCTAATGCTGACTACTGGCTGAACTTTAGTCAAGCTTGGCAGAACTTAACAGATTTATTGAATGCAGATAATCGCTATGGTGATTTTCAAGCTGTAAAAATAGGCAACCTTTATAATAATGATGCCAGATTAAATGAAAATCAAGGCAACGACTATTGGGAAGGAGGTATTAGTAACCCGGATGTGGTTTTAGCTGATTTAATTAAAATATTTCATCCTGATTTATTACCCAATCATCAATTCGTTTATTACCGCAAATTAACTTGAGGACTAAAGTCCTCACTACGAACTTTAAACAATGCGTGAAATCCTCTCTTTCTTCACTTGGCGTACTTGGCGCACTTGGCGGTTCGTTAAATTCCTAACTCATAAAAAATCAACCCAACAATATCTAATTTTCCTCACCTTACTATCAGCTTTAATCTTCGCCTTTTTACTAGATTTAGGTTTCGGTTCAGTCCATATACCCATTAACGAAGTCCTGACCATCTTACTAGGAGGAGAACCAGAAAAAGCCACTTGGACAAATATTATTCTCAAATTTCGCTTACCCAAAGCCTTAACAGCAACCTTAGCCGGCGCAGCTTTGGGAGTCAGTGGTTTACAAATGCAAACATTATTTAGAAATGCTTTGGCGGGACCTTTTGTATTAGGAATTAGTTCTGGTGCAAGTTTAGGTGTAGCTTTGGTTGTTCTAACAACAAGTGCTACTGGTGCTGGTGCTATGTTTAAAGGTTTAGGAATAATTGCTGATTTAAGTTTAGTTATAGCAGCCAGTTTAGGCGCAGGTTTAGCTTTAGGTTTAGTTTTACTTGTGGCGCGTCGGGTTCAAGATACAATGCAACTGCTGATTTTAGGTTTATTATTTGGCTATGCTACGAGTGCTTTAGTGAGTATTTTGTTGCAATTTAGTGAAACTAATAATATCCAAACTTACTTACAATGGACTTTTGGCAGTTTTGGCGGTGTGACTTGGACGCAAATTTTAGTTTTAGCCCCTGTGGTGGTTTTGGGGTTGGCGGTGGCTATTCTGTTGTCGAAACCTTTAAATGCGCTGCTGCTGGGTGAATCTTATGCTAGTACTCTGGGTTTGGCTGTGCAACGGACTCGGTTTTGGTTGATTACTAGTGCTTCTATTTTAGCAGGGGCAATTACGGCTTTTTGTGGTCCGATCGCCTTTTTGGGGGTTTCGGTTCCTCATCTGTGTCGGAGTTTATTTAATACTTCTGACCATCGGGTTTTGGTTCCTGCGGTGATAATGATGGGGGGTATTTTGGCTTTGGTTGCAGATTTGGTTTCTCAGTTACCTGGAAATCAGTTGGTTTTACCTCTCAATTCGGTGACGGCTTTGATTGGGACTCCGGTTGTTACTTGGTTGATTTTGCGGCGGAGGGGGTAGGAGGAATGTTTCGCGCAAAGGCGCAAAGGCGCAAAGGGGGAAAGAATTAAGAGGTAAGATGGCAGTGGCAATGGGGTTTATTTATTAGTGTTTCTAGTAGGGAGTTGAGGGTTGTGGCGGCTAGGAGTCCTCCGCCAAGGGTTCCTTCTATGGTTATGTATGGTGTTGGTTGTTCCATGAGTCTGCGTTTGGCTGCGGGGGCGTGACTGAAGCCTATGGGTAAGCCGATGATGAGGGCGGGTTGGATTTTTTTCTGGTCTATGGCTTCGCAGATTTCTAGGAGGACTGAGGGGGCGTAGCCTATGACTAATATACTGTTTTTACTAATTTGGGTGAGTTTTTTTCGCCATTTCTGCTGTTGCCAAAATTCTGTTTCGGCTTCTGGGGCGGTGGTAATATGGGGGTTGTCTATTAAGGTGATGGTTTGACAGCCGAGGTGGGTGAGTCTGGTTTGATCTAAGGCTGCGGCGACGGTGGGGATATCTACGACGATGTTACACCCTGATTTGAGGCTTTCTCGACTGGTTGCGATCGCACTTTGACTGATTTTCACAAAGGATACTAAACTAACATCACCGCTGGCTAGCACTAATTGGGCAATTAAATCTTGTTCAATTTCGGAACGCTGGGATAAGTCGGGTAAAATTCTCTGCAATGATTCGGTGAATGCTTCTGGATGATGATGTACTTCTGCATCTAAGCCACTCCACAATTGATTGAGTTCTCCTAGTCCGATTTGGGTTTCTACTTCTAAATGTTTGAGTTGGGATAGGACTTCGGCTTGCATGATTTGACAATGGCGATCGCGTCCGAGTAAGTTCTCTAAGGCTGAGGCTGTTTGTCGCAGTTGGGTTATTTGCTGCATCACCGCCCGATATTGCTGCTGGAGTTGTTCTATGAGGTTGTCTGTCTGTGGTTCGGTTTCTAATATGTTGCGAATATGGTTGAGTTGGAAACCTTGATTTTTTAGGGCGACGATGCGCTGCAATCTGATTATATCTCTATCTGTGTACAGCCGATAATTGCTAGGCGATCGCTCTGGTTGCGGTAATAGTCCTAGTTGATGGTAATGTCTCACCATGCGGGGGGTTATGCCTTCTCCTACTGCATCGGTAAGTTCTTTAATTGTTAAGCAACCAGTATTCATAGTTAAATATTTGCTTTTTCAGTGTTTATTTACTTTATGGCAATTCCCATTCAAGTGAGGTACACGCAGTAATAATTAAACGCAGATGGACGCAGATAAACGCGGATATTTTTGTATTTAATTTTTCAGCGCCAAGCCCTGGCTACGCCAACAGAAATTCAATATAATTTCTATACTTTATTTACCCAATAAAGATAATATCGTTCATCATTCACCCAAGCTTTTTCAAAAGTTTTGATTGGCACAATCTTTAAATCCTGGTTATTTACATTCAGTTTTTTATTTAAAATTAGCAAAATTTTGCTGTTGTCTGGTTGATTTGTTAACAGTGAAGTAATTTGTCCTAATATTTCAGGTTGTTCTATCGGTTGACGACCGGCTTTGAAAAGTGTAAAACTTCCCAGCTTTTGCAGTTCAGGATAATATAATTTTCGGTTGAGATAACCCGATAATGCCGCCATATTAGCATCTCGACTGGCAACAATAAATTCATCATTTAATTGAGAGGCTTGGATATAATTAGCTGTTGCCCGACTAGCTGAATATGGGATAATTAAGTCTTTGGTAAAACTGCCAATTCCGCCAATAAACTGCACATACAGGATGAGCATAAAGGCTATATGATGCCATTTGTCAGTAAAAGTAATTGTTTTTGGTTTGATTTTAAATTTATTGATTAAAAATGCCGATTCTGCATAGTAACTTCCCAACCATAAGGCTGCTATAAAAATTAAATAAAAATGTCCAAAATGTCGCGGCGCACCTAAAAATCTCAAATAGGTAAATGCCAAGATAATAGAATTACCGATGATGTAAAAAAACAACGCCACAGGCTTTTTAGTTAGTTTAATTACCGTTAAAACCACAACAAATAAAACTATCAAACCACACACAATTAAATCGAGCCATCTTTTATGTGTGGGTATGATTAAGAAATAACTGCCAAATAATCTCCCTAGACTTCTGAATAAATTACGCAAATCTAATTGATTCACCCATCCATTCTCTAACCCACCATGAAGATAACTATCTGCTGGTGGAGTAATAATATAAATCGATAAAATCAAAGAAAATAAGATAATTCCCAGGCTTAAAAATAAATCGTATTTGGAACTTTGGCTAAAATACTGATTTCGATGTTCAATGTCAAACCAAAACTCGACTAGCAAAGTCAATAACAAAGAAAATGCCACAAATAAGGCGTAAGCACTACTATTAGCCAGCAAACCCAATAAAATTGCTAAGTAAACATAAGTTTTTTTCCGGGATGGAAATAATTTACAAAAAGCAAAAATGAATAGCATACTAAAAGCATAATTGCGAGATATCAGCAGATATTCATTAAAAGGAAAGAAACCAAAGGAGAATAAAAACTTTTGTTGATGATTAAAGGGACTATATAAGCAAAACAGAGCAACGGAAACCATCGCCATAGCTAAATGGAACATTTGCATAATTACGGGATTCTCAGAAATGTTTCTGAGAACTGCTAGACAAAAATACCACAGCACTGGATGTCCTTCGTAATGAATATTGGCAATTAAATCTCCAAAGGTTTCACTATCTCTGACAATTAGCCAGGGGTTTAGTTCATCTCTCCACATTGAATGGTTGAGAATACCGATTAAACCGAGAGTAGAAAAAATAATTATAATCAACCAAGGTGATTGAAATGATAACCTTGAAATCCGAGTGATGCCTTTTTTTTCTAGCATTGTTACTCCAGAGTTTTTTATCACAGTTAATTATCCGGTAAAAACCATTTTTTGGTAAATATTTTTTAACGCAGAGGTACGCAGAGGTTAACGCAAAGGTACGCGGAGAGGTTTTTTGTGGGGTTGACATTGACAGTGATGTCAAGGTTTAGGGTTAGGGAGTGATTATTTATGCAATTCTTATGGTTTATTCTCAGCGTTTTACAGAATTTACAGAAGAACATTCGGATACTTTGGCGGCTTTGGTTTGTGGAATGCTGTTGTTTCTGGGCTGGTTGGCTTTACATATTGGTTGGTTGGGATGGGCTTTGCTGTTTTTACCTGCTGCTTATGTGATTGGTGGTTACGAAAGCGCCCGTGAGGGTTTGACTACTCTGATTCAGGAAAAGGAGTTAGATGTCGATTTGCTGATGATTGTGGCGGCGCTTGGTGCTGCTAGTCTGGGTTTATGGCGCAGGGAATATCATCTGATTATAGATGGGGCGATTTTGATTCTCATTTTTGCTATTAGTGGCGCTTTGGAAGGTTATGCGATGCGGCGCACTGAACGCAGTATCAAGGGTTTGATGAGTTTAACTCCAGATACAGCTAGGGTTTTACTGAAGGGAGAGGAAGAAATGCTTCCCATTACTCAGCTGAAGGTGGGTGATGAAATTATCGTGAAACCAGGTGAGTTGATTCCTACTGATGGGTTGATTGTTTCTGGTTATAGTACTCTGAATCAAGCCGCAATTACAGGGGAATCTTTACCTATTGAAAAGTCTGTAGGAGATGAAGTTTTTGCAGGGACGCTGAACGGTTTTGGGGCTTTGAAACTTCAGGTACACAAACCAGCTTCTAGCAGTTTGATTCAGCGTGTAATTCGATTGGTGGAACAAGCACAGACGGAAGCACCCCCTTCTCAACAGTTTATTGAACGATTTGAACGGATGTATGCGCGGGTAATTGTGGTTGCTGGTTTATTGTTAGTCTTTTTACCAACCTTTATTTGGGGTTGGAGTTGGGAAGTTACGATTTACCGCGCTTTGACTTTTTTGGTGGTGGCTTCTCCCTGTGCGCTGATGGCGGCAATTATGCCTACACTGTTATCAGGAATTGCGAATGGTGCGCGCCAAGGGATTTTGTTTAAGAATGGGGCGCAGTTGGAAAAAATTGGTCAAGTTCGCGCGATCGCCTTTGATAAAACTGGTACTCTCACTACAGGTAATGTCCAAGTATCTCAAGTAATTTCTAGTAGTGAATATTCGGAAGCTGAGGTATTAAAAGCCGCAGCCGCTTTGGAATCTTGCTCAGAACATCCCATTGCGAAAGCCATTGTCCAGGCGGCTGGTACAGAGTGGGTGCGTGGGGTTGATGTCCAAGCTATACCCGGACAGGGAATTGTCGGTTTTGTCAACAATCAACAGGTGTTTGTGGGGAATGCCGTTTTTATCAAGCAATACGTTACCCAGTTCCCAGAGGAGTTACAAAAATCGGCGCAATCTCTGGAAAATGAAGGTAAAACTGTGGTTTGGGTAGCAAAGAACCCCACCCCTAGCCCCTCCCCGCAAGCGAAGAG
>NZ_CAWQOY010000181.1:0-19188 GCF_963896525.1 Nodularia sp. LEGE 04288 | reverse complement strand
CCCTAAATCCCCTGCCCCCGTGACCCCCAAATTTGGGGGTAAAATGGGGGACTTTGAAAATTCTTGTTCCCCCAGAATTGGGGGTTAGGGGGCGATTCGATCACTTGTGTGTACACGGTAGCGCAAGCGAGGAGGGGAACTGGATTTACAGTTAAATTTTGTTTTTAGGACTACAACGGGGAAAAAGTCTGTTGTGCAGTTTTGCTAATTAATATAAATTTTTATTCCCAAATCAAATAATTCACCCCTTGACACCACTACTCGTTTCCGTCGGTACAATGTAACGCTGTACAAATAAGAATAATAGCAGGACTGGGGCAATAGAAATGATGGAACCAGCAGCTACTAATCGCCAGTCTAAAGAAAATGTCCCGGCTAATTTTGCCACTCCTAAAGGTAGGGTATATAAGCTTTCATCTTGGATGACTATTAAAGGCCAAAGAAAGTCGCTCCAAGAACCAATAAATACGAAAATAGACAGGGTAACCAATGCTGGGCGAATTGCTGGCAACATAATATGCCACCATAAGCCTAATTCAGAACTCCCATCCATGCGGGCGGCTTCTTCTAGTTCTTTGGGGACACCCAGAAAAGCTTGACGCAGTAGAAAAATGCCAAAAGCCGAAGCTAAACTTGGAAAAATGATCCCTAAATAAGTATTTCTTAAACCTAATTGGACTGTCAAAATATACAGGGGAATCATCACGATTTGAAAGGGAATCATGATTGTAGAGACGATGGCTGTAAAAATCGCGTTGCGCCCCAGAAATGACAGTCTGGCTAAGGGGTAAGCGGCTAAAGAACAAAATAGTAGATTTAAACCCACGGTTAGCACTGCTACCAAGGTACTGTTATAGAGGTATTGTGTAAAAGGTAGCGATCGCCAAACAGTAGAAAAGTTATTCAGTGTTGGTTGACTGGGTAATAACTGCGGCGGCGACTGTAAAATATTTTCTGTAGGAGACTTCAAAGCTGTACTGATCAGCCACAACAAAGGAAAAAGCGTCACCAGTGCGATCGCTCCTAATAACCCGTAGATTAAAATAGTTTTTAGTCGTGAATTAGAGATTTTCAAAATAACAATAGTTTAAATTCAATGGTTTTCAGTAATCACAACTTGTAATGGTTGATCCCAAGATTCCAGAGGTATTTGGGGTAAATACGCAAAATCAAAGACAATGCCGATAGTCGGCTTATTTGCCCAATTTGGCGAACTGAGTAAACGATCATAATATCCCCCACCATAACCCAGACGAAATCCCTGATAGTCGCAAGCCACACAGGGAACGAGAATCAAATCAACTGCCGCAGGTTCAATCATTGGGGCGTGAGGCGGAGGTTCAGTAATGCCATAAGCGCCGACTTGAACAGAATCTTCAGGTGTCCAGAGATGCCAATCCAGAGACTTACCAACACAGCGGGGAAATCCCCAATTATAGTTTGGATCTGTAAACAATGGACTGAGATCAGGTTCTTGACGAAAACTGAAATAAGCCAGTACTGTTTTAGCTTGAGTAAATAAAAGAGAATTTTGCAATTGCGTACAGATGCGATCGCTGCTTTCCCTCCATACTCCTACAGACATTGATTGCCGTTTTTGGATAAGACTACGACGTAAATCAACCTTCCCCATGCAAAAAACCTCCGCGTACCTCTGCGCGTACCTTAGCGCTCCTCTGCGTTAAAAAAAAAGGTGGACATCGCCCACCCCAAAATAGCTATACAGTTTACACTGAGCGCAGCCGAAGTGCGTTTTGCCGATACCACTCAATCGTATTCCTTAGCCCTTGCCTAAAACTGACCTGAGCCGTAAAATCAAAAGCTGCCTTAGCCCGTTCAGTATCCAAACAGCGACGGGGTTGACCATTGGGCTGATTCGTTTCCCAAACAATTTCACCGTCAAACTCCATCAGTTCGCAGATCAGAGTAATTAAATCGCGGATAGATATTTCCTCACCCGTTCCCAAATTAACTGGTTCAGAGTCATTGTAGGAAGTAGTACCCATGACAATTCCCCGCGCCGCATCTTCGGAATAGAGAAACTCACGGGTAGGGCTACCATCACCCCAAACCGGAAGTTGTTTTTCTCCCTTGATTTGGGCTTCATGGACTTTGCGAATTAACGCCGGAATCACGTGGGAACTACTGGGGTCAAAGTTATCTTCAGGGCCGTATAAATTTACTGGCAACAAGTAAATACCATTAAAGCCATACTGTTGACGGTAAGATTGCAATTGAACCAAAAGGGCTTTCTTCGCAATGCCGTAGGGAGCGTTCGTTTCTTCTGGGTAGCCATTCCAGAGGTCATCTTCTTTGAATGGGACTGGTGTAAATTTGGGATAAGCGCAGATTGTACCCACACAAACAAATTTTGCGACTCCAGCTTCATGCGCCGCGTGAATCAGCTGAGTACCCATGATCAAGTTGTCGTAGAATAACTCGCCGGGTTTTTCGCGGTTAAGTCCAATACCACCGACGTGAGCTGCTAAGTGGATGATAATGTCTTGTTGGTCAACTGCACGCTGGCAATTTTCCATGACACGTAGATCATGCTCACGCGATCGCGTGACGGTAATTTTGGCACGATCAGCCCCAGCTTTACATAGCTGATCCATCACCTGACGACCAAGGAAACCTGCGCCACCAGTCAGGAGAATCCGTTGATTTTTGAGTTCTAAGGCGGTCATAATTTTATGCTGTTAGGTATATATCAGAAGTGGAGAGCGCCCAGTTCTTGACGAATAGTAGCCATATCATCAGAAGCTATACCATTGCCATTGGGTGAAGTATGACCCAAAGCCTGCAAATCTGCTTCTACCATGAGAGCCACTAATTCGTCAAAAGTTACTGATGGTTCCCAACCCAACTTTTCTTTAGCCTTAGTCGGATTACCAATTAACAAGTCTACTTCTGCCGGACGAATATAGCGATCGTCAAACTCGACATAATCTTCCCACTTCAGGTTCACATAACCAAATGCCTTATCTAAAAATTGGCGCACAGAATAAGTTTCACCAGTGGCAATTACGTAATCTTCAGGCTGGTCTTGCTGCAACATCAGCCACATTGCCCGCACGTAATCCTTAGCGTAGCCCCAATCTCGTTTGGAATCAAGATTACCCATATAAATTTTGTTTTGTTTACCCGCAACAATTTTGGCAACGGCTCTAGTAATTTTGCGGGTGACAAAGGTTTCACCGCGACGTGGTGATTCGTGGTTAAACAGTATGCCATTACAAGCAAACAAATTATAAGACTCACGGTAATTCACCGTTTGCCAGTGAGCATAAACTTTCGCACAAGCATAGGGACTGCGGGGATAAAATGGCGTTGTTTCGTTTTGGGGTACTGCTTGCACTAAACCAAACATTTCGGAGGAACCCGCTTGGTAAAAACGCACCTGAATTCCTGTACGTTGTTGGTAGTCACGGATAGCTTCTAGCAAACGCAGTGTTCCCATTCCTACTGCGTCAACTGTGTATTCTGGTGAGTCAAAGCTGACTCTGACATGAGATTGAGCGCCCAAGTTATAAATTTCTGTGGGCTGGACTTGTTCTAAAATTCGGCGTAGGGTCGTCCCATCAGTCAAGTCGCCGTAATGAAGAAACAACCGCGCTCCCTCTTTGTGAGGGTCTTCATACATATGATCAATGCGGTCTGTGTTGAAGGTAGAAGTCCGGCGAATAATACCATGCACCTCATAACCTTGCTCTAGCAAAAACTCACTCAGGTATGAACCATCTTGACCAGTAATACCAGTAATTAAGGCGCGCTTGCTTTGGGTCATGCTCAATTATTCCTTATGATCTTTGATAAAATAGTTACAGGCAGATTTATACAACCTACCAGCTAAAGGCTAAATTGCCTCATGGGAAACCTACTATTATTAATAGTTAATATAGGTTTTCCGTCACTAAAATATACTGATTAAAAAGTAATTTCACAAGTTAGCCCCAAGCAGCTTAACTCCAAAGCAACGTGATCTGTTGTGTAAATTTTATGTCAAAGAAATATTTGGGCAGGGGAGTTGTCAATCCCCCTGCACTCTGCACACCTGCCTCTTTGGTCTGTCCCATACGAGAAATTACTGAAAAGTATTAGTGTAAACTTTTAGCTTTATTTCAGTACGCTCCGTTATTTTTGGGTAGAATAACTACATCAATTGTTTTAAATATTATCCATAAGTCCAGCCAAAAATTTCTAAATTTGACATAGTGCAGGTCTATTTGGACTCTTCGAGGATAAGGAATGTCATTACGCCCAGAAACTTGCCATAATCCAGTGATTCCTGGACGGATTGTTAAAATATGATCAATATGACAACCATATTTGGGAAGTTCTGACTCTACTAAGGGGCGGGGACCAACAACACTCATGTCTCCTTTGAGAACGTTCCAGAACTGAGGAAATTCGTCCAAGCTGGTAATTCGCAAAAATTGACCAATTTTGGTAATCCGGGGGTCTTGTTTCAACTTAAAGCTGCTTTCAAATTCTTGTCGCAGCTGGGGCGATGTGGCCATGATTTGCATGAGCATTTCGTCGGCATTGCTCACCATTGTCCGGAATTTAATACAATTGAAGGTCTTGTAGTTTTTGCCTACCCGTTTTTGGACATAAAAAATTGGGCCTTCTGAGCTAACAGCAATCAGCAAGGACAAAATTAAATAGACGGGGAAGAACAAAATCAATACCAACAGGGAAAAAACTATATCAAATAGTCGTTTAGCAAACTCTCCGTTTAAACCCTGAACAGACAAACCTCTGGGTTTGAGCTTAGGCGTTTTTGTTTTTTGGCCGCGTCTTAAAAAAGTACGCGTAGACGCGCTAGTATCTTGCCGTTGGGCTTTGCCATTCCTGAAGGGTAGGTATTGCTTACCGGAGAGGAGTGAGCTCTGGGCAGTCATCATACTCCTTAATAATCCACACCACACATAGTCCCAATCTTAAAGCCAAAATGAACTGCTTCTGGGAATAAATTGCCAAAAGCCCAGAAAACAAGGACTTAAATTTGGCTGATGAGTTTCAGGATGCTTTTTCTTTGTTGCATTGATCGATAAATTCTAGATAGCGCTGGGCAAAAACTTGTAAGGAAAATTGGGAGGCGTGCGATCGCATATACTCAAGATTGAAACAACTTTGATAAATTTCAAATTTTTCTACCGCCTCCATGACAGCTGCTTCTGTTTGTGTTCTGAACAATATCCCCGTTGCTGTATCCATACCAGAGTGCAAATCGCGCACAGTTTCTAAAGCACCTCCTGCACCGTAGGCAATTACTGGAGTACCACAAGCTTGTGCTTCTACTAAGGCAATGCCAAAATCTTCACAAGCGGCATAGACAAATGCCTTAGCTTTGGACATATATGTTTTTACCACATCATCAGGTTGCCATCCCATTATTTGAATATTAGAGCTAGCTAGATCACGAATTTGTTTCATTTCTGGCCCTGTACCAATGATTACCAACGGTAGTTGTAATTGATTAAATGCTTTGACAATTAAGGATACTTGCTTGTAACTGACTAACCGGGAAACTACAAGATAAAAATCTGATTTTTGAGGCGAAAATGGCCAATTATCAATATCTACTGGTGGATAGATGACTGTTGCTTCTCGCCGATAGCAGCGCCAAATGCGACGAGCTGTGTGCCGCGAATTAGCGATAAAGTAATCAACGCGATTGGCACTCAAGACATCCCACTGGCGCAAACGATGCAATAAATAGCGAGTTACCCATCCAGCCGCACCTGTTCCCAACTTACTTTGGCGCAGATAATCAAAAGTTAAGTCCCAAGCATAGCGCATGGGGCTATGGCAGTAACAAATATGCAACTGATCGGGGGTTGTCAGAATTCCTTTGGCGACAGCGTGGGAGGACGATAGAATTACGTCATACTGCCGTAAATCCAATTGTTCAATCGCCAACGGCAACAAAGGCAAGTATTTTTGTACACCATTACGAGCATAAGGCAAATGCTGGAGAAAGGTTGTGCCAATCTGACGTTGGTATAAATAACTTTCGCAATTGCTGGATTCAAAATCAATTAGGGCATATAAATTGGCATCAATGTGATTCAGAATTTCCTGCACAACTAGTTCTGAACCGCCTGTGGCTTTCGGTGTCAGCCACTCATGAACCAAAGCGTATTTCAAGGACACAGCTAACTTTTATAGATAGAAAAAACTTAGCAATTTACGGGGTTAACTGAAAAGTTTTTTTTGCCAAGGAGAAATGGGAAGTGTCCCAGATTGAGTTTGAGACGTAATTCTTTCAAAAGAGGTTCCAGATAGATCCTGCAACCTGATAACCTCAAATTAGGGAGTAGGAAGAGGCAGAGGGGCAGGGGGCAGGGGAGAAGAGAATAGGTTGTTAAGCAGTCGTCCGTGTAAAGTAATTTCCAACTCACCCCCGCTCCCAGCTCCCCCTCTTCTTCTGGGGAGTGGGGAACCTCTAGCCTCTAGCTCTGGAAAAGACGTAAAAATTAAAAACAGGGAATTTATGCGAATTTTGATCATGGGTGGTACTAGGTTCATTGGTGTTTACCTAACTCAACTGCTGGTAGAACAAGGACATGAGGTGGTACTGTTTAATCGTGGTAATCGTCCAGTACCTGCTTTGTCGGGAATAGGACAGATTATAGGCGATCGCACTAACGCCACCCAACTAAAAGAAAAATTATCACCAGAAAAATTTGATGTCATTTTTGATAATAATGGTCGTGAATTGACTGATACTCAACCATTAGCAGAAATTTTTCAAGACCAAGTGCAACATTTTGTGTATATGAGTTCTGCGGGGGTGTATCTCAAATCTGACCAATTACCTCACATAGAAGGCGATAAAGTCGATCCGAAAAGTCGTCACCGGGGTAAGCATGAGACGGAAGCTTACTTGATTCAACAAAATTTACCTTTTACTTCGATTCGCCCAACGTATATTTACGGGCCGCAAAATTATAACGATTTGGAAAGCTGGTTTTTTGATAGAATTGTGCGCGATCGCCCAATTCCCATTCCTGGTAATGGGTCACATATTACCCAGTTAGGTCATGTCAAAGATTTAGCCATGGCCATGACCAAGGTAATCGGCAATCCACAAGCCATCAGACAAATTTATAATATTTCTGGCGATCGCTATGTAACCTTCGATGGTTTAGCCCGTGCTTGTGCTGTAGCGGCTGGTAAATCACCGGATGCAGTCAAAATAGTGCATTACGACCCCAAAAAATTCGATTTTGGCAAGCGCAAAGCTTTTCCCATGCGAGTGCAGCATTTCTTCGCCTCAGTGAACAAAGCTATGGCAGAATTAGCTTGGCAACCTGAATATGATTTAATTTCCGGGCTGGCTGATTCCTTAGAAAACGATTATCTGACAACTGGGCGGGATAAAACTGAAGTTGATTTTTCTATGGATGAAGAGATTTTACAAGCTATGTAAAGATTTTCTGCTTCTATGGTTGGCTTTCGGTGTTCTACAAGCATGGAAAGCCAATTTTCAATAGCTAAATTACAAGACACTATGACTGAATTATTGCCAGATTCACTCTATAACGTTTTAGAGGTGCGCGCCCGTTTAGCTGAAGGCCCCATCTGGGATTCTAGCCAGCAGTTGCTGTACTGGGTCGATATTTTTAACCATCGAGTGCATAGATTTTCCCCTGCTACAGGCAAAGATGAGTATTTTGATGTGGGAGACGTGGTAGGTGCGATCGCATCAGCAGGGGATAATCGATTAATTATGGCATTGCGCCATCAATTGGCATTCCTCGACACTCAGACAGGCTTAGTTACGACTATTGTCGAAATTGAAGCTGATCGACAAAACAACCGCCTTAACGATGGTAAATGCGACCCTCAAGGACGTTTCTGGTTTGGTTCCATGTCCTCAGAAGCAAATCAAGCTTGTCTGTACCGTTATGATCATGATGGTTCACTACACGTCATGGAAACAGGACTGACTATTTCTAATGGTTTGGGTTGGAGTCCTGATCAAAAAACCTTTTATCTGACTGATTCTCCGCAACAAAAAATATCCGCTTACGATTTCGACTCGACTACAGGTAATATTAGTAATCGCCGGACTGTAGTTGATTTAACTCATGAATCCTTCCATCCTGATGGATTGACTATAGATAGTGAAGGATACATTTGGTCAGCTATGTGGAATGGTTGGTGTGTGATTCGTTTTAGCCCCACTGGTGAGGAAGTATTCAGGATACAGTTACCTGTACCACTCGTGACTAGTTGCACTTTTGGGGGTGAGGATTTGCGAACACTTTATATTACTACTGCTTCTGTGGGACTCCAGCAGAAGGAAATTGACAAAAGTGTTTACTCTGGTGATTTGTTCGCTTTCAAGACTGATGTGGCGGGATTACCTACATACGGTTTTTATGGCTAGTTGGTTGTTTTAAGAGGAACGAACCACAAAGTACGCATTGGCGCTAGCCTCTCCCTTTGGGAGAAGTACACAAAGTTAAGAAAAGAAAGGTAGAGAATAAAATAGCTGAGAGTTGATTTGCTAATACATGAAGTAGAGTCTTTGAAAAAAATATGCAAACAGTATTAGTTACAGGTGGTGCTGGATTTATTGGTGCTAATTTTGTCCTCCTAGCAAGACAGTTAGCATGGGCTAATGTAATTAATTTGGATAAGTTAACTTATGCTAGTAATTTAGGAACTTTAGCCGATTTACAAGCTGATAAAAACTATCATTTTGTACAAGGAGATATTGGTAATTTAGAGTTAGTCGCTTATTTATTAGAAAAGTATCAGCCAGATGCAATTATCAATTTTGCGGCTGAAAGTCATGTTGACCGTTCTATTTTGAATCCTGAAGAATTTATCCAAACTAATGTAGTTGGCACATTTAAGCTATTAGAAGCCAGTCGATTTTATTGGCAAAAACTATCAGCTTCCAAACAGGAAGAATTTCGCTTTCTGCACGTTTCTACAGATGAAGTATACGGCTCACTTCAACCAAAAGATCCAGCCTTTCGAGAAGATACACCCTATGCACCAAATAGTCCTTATGCAGCCTCAAAAGCAGCTTCTGACCATTTTGTCAGAGCTTATTATCACACTTATGGATTCCCTACTTTAACCACAAATTGCTCCAACAATTATGGTCCGCGTCAGTTTCCCGAAAAACTGATTCCTTTAACTATCCTCAATGCTATGGAAGGTAAACCCTTACCTATATATGGGGATGGACAAAATATCAGAGATTGGCTTTATGTTATCGACCATTGCGAGGCAATTAACCTAGTTTTGCAACAGGGAAAAGTTGGCGAAACTTATAATATTGGTGGAATCAACGAAAAAACCAATTTGATAGTTGTGGAAAAAATTTGTGCAATTATTGATGAATTAGCACCTAAATGTGATTTTTCCCATTCTTCCTTAATTACCTTTGTGAAAGACCGTCCGGGACATGATCGAAGATATGCAATTGATTGTAGTAAAATAAGTAATGAATTAGGGTGGCAACCTCAAGAAAACTTTGATAGTGGTTTATTAAAAACTGTGCAATGGTATCTGAATAACTCAGATTGGATTAATCAAGTACGCTCAGGAGAATATAAATCTTGGTTAAAACAAAACTATGAAAATAGGAAAGGTTAAGATTACAGCAGTCTCAAATCATTTGTAAACTATTTCCTGATTCTCTTGGCAATCTTCTCCCAAAGGGAGAGGCTAGCGCCAAGGCGGCTTGGCGGTTCAATAATTTATAGCTACGTTACCCTCATACACTTTCTTGATTTTTTAGTGGTATGAGATAAATTATGCCGGATATGACCGTAAAAGCCACAGATAGCCAAAATGCAGTTAACGTGGGGATTTGCCAAGCTAGTGATAAAGGTGCAATTAAAAGCGCGATCGCTATTATCTGACTTACAGTTTTCAGTTTACCCCAAATATTCGCCCCTGTGATTGTAGTTTGATTTACCCGCCACCCTGCGATCGCCAACTCCCGTGCTAAAATCACAAACACGCCCCAAGCAGGAATTTTTCCTAATTCCACTAACACCAATAACGGCGCAAGTACCAGCAATTTATCCACCAAAGGATCGAGAAATTTACCTAAATCAGTAATTTGGTTGAGTTTTCGCGCCAAATAACCATCTAACCAATCAGTCAACGCTGCGACTAGAAATATTGTTAAACATATCCATCTAGCTTCGGGTGTGGGATTATATAAACCATAAAGTAAAAATGGGATTCCTAAAAGTCGAGAAAAAGTAATCGCGTTGGGTAAATTCATAATTTCAAACAATCAAATAATTGCCCTAATGTAAACTGTAAATCCCCGACTAATTCGGGGACTGGTAATATATCTTCTTCGTTTTCTAAAAATATTGGTTGCTGCTGATGGGGATAAACTATAACATTATATTCTTCTGGATCAATTAACCAACCTAAGCTAGTACCATGATTTAAACAATGTAGAATGTTTCTAGTGACTTTGGTTGTATTTTGTTGCGGAGATAGAATTTCAATTGTCCAATCAGGATGGGTATTAAACACATTAGCAATATTCCCTTTTTCATCCACTGGGATTCTCCCCCATGCAAATACCGCCACATCTGGAAGAATAGAACGCCCTCCAAATGTACAGCGTAATTCTGGAAAGGCTAAAGCGATTTTTTGCGGTTCTACCACATGATTAATTACATTAGCTGAGTGAAGCTGTAATCTACTATGTTTACCTTGAGGCATGGGTTTTTGAATGATTTCGCCGTTGATATATTCACTTGCTGGTTCGGTTTCTGGTAATTGTAAAAATTCTGCTAAAGTTATCTGGCGAGTTGATGTTTTTATCATAATATTTTTACCTCCCAGTATTTAACTTCCAGTTTACCCTAAACTCAACTTAGTTGTATGTAAACGCAGATGTAAAAAAGCTTACTATTGCATTGTATAATTTATTATTGTAGATATCTCGTAAAACTCTGGCATTTTATGAATCAAACTTTACAAACTGGGACTATTCTCAGAGAACGTTACACAATTATCGATGTTTTAACTAGTAATACTGGTTTTGGCATTACTTATAAAGTCAAAGACTCTAATCACCCAAATCAACCAATAATGATACAAATTTGAATGATAGGTTTATATGAGGGTAGAATTTGAATGGGATGAAAATAAAGCGCAAATAAACATCAACAAACATGGAATTAGTTTTGAGGAAGCAAAAACAGTATTTGATGATCCATTTGCCTTGATATTTGATGACTTGGCTCATTCTTTCGGAGAAAAAAGAGAAATTATTATTGGTTATTCAAATCAAAATCACTTGCTTTTAGTTTGTTTTACCGAAAGAGAAAGTAATTTAATCCGTATTTTTAGCTGTCGTTTAGCCACTAAAAAAGAGAGACAAGACTATGAACAAAACACCAATTAATCAACAAGATGATTTTGATGCTGATGATTTATTACCAGAATATAATTTAGATTATACTAAAGCTCGTCCTAATCGTTTTGCTACTACCTCAGAAAAGAGAATTACAGTAATTCTTGATCCTGATGTCGCTCAAGTTTTTCAAACATCAGAAGCAGTGAATCGTGCTTTACGTTGTTTATTGTCTGCTATTCCTGAAAAATAAAGCGATTATACTGCTTAAATAACCATAATTTGGCTGATTACCTCAGAACTCCACCCCCAACCCCCTCCGGTGCAAGCGAGGAGGGGGCTATGATATACCTTATGTGATTAAGAAAAGCTATATTTACGCTGACTTGTACTAAGTATATGGGAAAAATTATATAAAAATTTTGAGATTAGGATTTTATGGTAATTGCATGGCATGATCTGTATTTTGAGATTATCCACACAATACTATGACTGAATATACAGATTTTCGCATTGAACGCGATTCGATGGGCGATCGCCAAATTCCCGGTAGCGCTTATTATGGCATTCAAACACTACGTGCAGTAGAAAACTTCCAAATTAGCGGCATTAAGCCCTTACCTACTTACGTAGATGCCTGTCTGATTATTAAAAAAGCTACCGCCACTGTAAACGGAGAATTAGGTTGCATTCCCCAGGATATCAGTGAAGCAATTATCCAAGCTGCTAATGAAATCCTGGCGGGAAATTTACGAGATCAGTTTGTGGTAGATGTCTATCAAGCGGGTGCGGGAACGTCTCACCACATGAATGTGAATGAGGTTTTGGCAAATCGCGCCTTAGAAATTCTCGGCGAGGAAAAGGGTAATTACAAACGGGTTAGCCCCAATGATCATGTAAACTACGGACAGTCTACCAATGATGTGATTCCCACAGCTATCCGCGTTGGTGGCTTATTAGCACTTACCCACACATTACAGCCAGCTTTAGAAAAGGCGATCGCATCTTTAGAAACCAAAGCTGTAGAATTTCAAGATATCGTCAAATCTGGCAGAACCCACTTACAAGATGCTGTACCTGTGCGTTTGGGTGAGAATTTCCGGGCTTGGGCGCAGATATTATCAGAACACCAAAACCGCATCTATACAGCCTCTGGGGATTTAATGGCGTTGGGTTTAGGTGGTAGCGCTGCTGGTACAGGTATGAATACACATCCCCAGTATCGCGCCCGTGTGGTAGAAGTTATTGCCCAATTTCTAGAATCGCCTTTGGAACCAGCACCCCATTTAATGGCTGCAATGCAGAGTATGGCTCCTTTTGTCAACGTTTCCGGGGCTTTACGCAACTTAGCACAGGATTTAGTCAAAATTTCCCATGATTTGCGGTTAATGGACTCAGGCCCCAAAACTGGTTTTAAAGAAATTCAACTCCCCCCAGTGCAACCAGGTTCCTCAATTATGCCGGGTAAATATAACCCAGTCATGGCAGAGATGACATCAATGGTATGCTTTCAGGTAATGGGATATGATAGTGCGATCGCCTTAGCAGCCCAAGCCGGACAATTAGAATTGAACGTGATGATGCCGCTAATTGGCTATAATTTGATTCACAGCATTGAAATACTCGGTAACACCATCGCCGCCCTCACCGAACGCTGTATTGCAGGAATTACC
Source organism: Nodularia sp. LEGE 04288 (assembly GCF_963896525.1). NCBI lineage: Bacteria > Bacillati > Cyanobacteriota > Cyanophyceae > Nostocales > Nodulariaceae > Nodularia > Nodularia sp. LEGE 04288. The sequence goes on along the minus strand of NZ_CAWQOY010000181.1, from coordinate 6,159 downwards.
GCCGATAAAGAACGCTGTTTAGCTTACGCCGAAGGCAGTTTAGCATTAGTCACCGCACTGAACACCCACATCGGATATTTAAACGCTGCTGCTGTAGCCAAAGAATCCTTAGAAACTGGTAAATCTCTCAGACAAATAGTATTAGAACGAGGGTTAATGAGTGAAGCAGAATTAGCAACCGTCCTCAACTTAGAACAAATGAGTGCCATTGTTCCTCTAACTTGACTTCAATCAAATTCTCCCCTCTCCTCGCTTGCGGCTATCCATTACCCGGATCTTTCTTAACAATCTAACAAGATACTTAAAATCAGCGGAAAAAGCTTGCTAAGTATCGTGTGGAGAGAACAGAATCGGGTAATGGAATCATGGAGAAGTGGGCAGCCAAGGAACTGTCTCAGGTAGATATAGGAGACGTTCGTCGAAATAAGCGGTTAATACGCATAGTAGAGGATTTAGCCGCACAGCCGGATAGTAGCGTACCGCAAGCGAGCGGAAATATGGCAGCAACCAAAGCAGTATATAACTTTTGTACTTCACCATATTTTCCCGCCAGTGAAATTCGTCAAGGGCATATAGACAGCACAATCGGCAGAATTAAAGAACATCAAATAGTCTTAGCGATTCAAGACACAACAAACATAGATTTAACAGACCACCCCAAAACTAAAGGAGTGGATTACCAAAGATAAATTTCTGTATAAAGTATTATTAAACGCCATAGAATTTTGCCGACCAGATTTTCATCCTGCACAGAAAGATCATCTATTTTTGATTCAGAACGTCACTAATAATTAATGCTTTGCAGAAAATAGTAGTTTTTTAAACGCAGACTCATGCAGAAGTTAACCAAATTTAATTGGCTACTCAACCGATAATACTAAACCTTCACAGGCGAGTAATGCTTTGGGAAAAATAGATTGAATTTCCAGTTGTACTTTGTCAAGAAAATCATCTTTATCATCAGGATGGTGCTGAGAGATGACTAGCTGTTTCACCCCTGCACTTTTTGCCAACTCTACAGCAGTTTTCCAGTGGACATCAGTGGCTGCATGGTTGTAAGCTGTGGGCGGATTGTAGGTAGCATTGGCAATTAACAAATCAGCATCATGAATTATCTGTAAAATGCGATCGCGTTCTACTTTATCAAGATTTTTGTGTAAATCTGTAACATATGCAACACTACATTTTTGGTCAGTGACGCGATAGCCCACAGACCTCTGATTTTGATTAATCAATGCCGTAGTAATTGTGACATCATCTAACTTGACCACGCTCCCCTCACTCAGATTGTAGAAATGCAATTGAGATTGCATCGCCTGTAAAGGGTAAGGAAAGAGCGGCTGAAGCATTTGGTCACCGAGACATTGTTTAATCGAAGCTCCATTGGAAGCTGCTGTACCATAAATATGGAAGCAATTGTCGGTAAGAAATGCCGGCGCAAAAAAGGGAAAGCCTTGAATATGACTTGATTGGGAATTAGTAAAAAATAAATGTGCTTCTAGCCGCTGATGTAGTTTCTGCCAAGTTCTTCCAAGTATGCGTAAACCTGTACCACCATCAAAAATCAGGCGTTTGCCAGCTACATATATTTCTATACAAGCAGTGTTACCACCATAGCGGTGAGTATTAGTGCATGGAGTGGGAATTAAACCTCTGACACCCCAGAATTTTACCCAAAATTCACCAACAGGAATACTGGGGGGAATAATTTGCTCTTTTGTTACGTAGCTTTGAGAACCCGACAACTCAAAATTTGACATTTTCCTTGCCAGTTAGACCTTACTGAGCAGGTCATCGTAGTGACGTACTTCCAATAGATGGTTTTTTTCGTCCACAATGACTACTGTCGGAGAGTAATTTTTTAACTCTTCGGAAGTGAACTGCCCGTAAGCCATTATAATCAAGCGATCGCCTGTAATGCCTAGACGTGCTGCTGCCCCATTTAGTTCAATTATGCCAGAATTAGCTGGGGCAGGTATTGCATAAGTAATAAAACGCGCACCATTAGCATTATTCACTACTTGAACTTGCTCATAGGGTAAAATGCCAGCTTTGTCTAATAAAACTTGATCGATGCTAATACTACCCACGTAGTTGATATTTGCCCCCGTGAGGGTACAGTTGTGAATTTTTGCCAAAAGGACAGTACGCTGCATTTTTTTAAAGTTTTGTAGCAATTTTTGCGATTCGCAACCAGCCAAAGCTGTTGGTGTTTCGACAAAGGTGATGGACAGTTAGAGTTAGAAGTTAGAGTTAAAAATAAAAACTCATAACTCACAACTTATAACTCATAACTTTGACATTATGCTTTAGCAGCCTGGATGAATTTGTCTACTAAGGCTGAAACTTTATCAACATCTTGCCAGCCGAGAATTTGTGTGACCTTTTTTTCCAAATTTTTATAACTACGGAAAAATTCAGCAATTTCCTCTAAGCGGTGGGGCGCTATGTCTTTCAGTGATCTTACTTCAGCGTAGCGCGGATCTTTGTCAGGAACACAAAGAATTTTTTCATCGCGATCGCCACCATCAATCATTTCTAACATTCCAATGAATCGCGCCGGAATCACACAACCAGGAAAAGTTGGTTCATCCATAATCACCATTCCATCCAGGGGATCGCCATCATCAGCTAAAGTGTTAGGTACAAAGCCGTAGTCATAAGGGTATCGTACCGAAGAATAAAGCACTCTGTCTAAAGCAAAGGCTTCCAAGTCCTTGTCAAACTCGTATTTATTTTTACTCCCGCCGGGGATTTCAATTAAAACGTTGAGTATACCCGGTTTTGGTTGGGCAGGAATACGGGATAAGTCCACAGAAAAACTCCTCTGATAACAGTAAATTCAGGTAGCACTCCGTTTGGCTCCTTCTGTAGAATTTTAAAGCCAAGATGGACTTCTTCCCAAAATATTGATATGAATAATTGTTCAACATCGCAAGTATATGTCAAGTCAAAACAGCAAAAAGCGTTGTCAGGACTCCCCGCAACGCTTTTTACAACTCAGACATCTCTGTCTGGTGAGACAAGAAAAAACTTTAACTATACATATCTGAATCAGTCACAAGACAATACAGATTCAGATGATGCCGGGTTAACTACACATCCAAAATATCAGATCACAAGATGTTTTCTCCTTCTGCGAGCGAACTTGCTGTGAAATGCTACTTGCAACTGTTGTTTAATTTCCACTTCTTGGCAGTGTATAGGTTCGGGGTGGTTGGTTATTTGAAACATCGGTCGAATAGTGGGCAATGACAAACACAGGTAGTGTTAGAGTCACTAGAGCGATCGCAGTTCCCACAATGTCTGCCAAACGATGGGAATATGTATCGGGAGGGTTGGCAGACTGGCTATTTGCGTCCATACAAATTTGAAATTCGTCACTTTTCTAGTAGGTTTACTCTCAAAAAGAGAGTCTTGATGCTATTCTAACTATTTTTTGACTGTCAACTATGTAGCAGCCAAAAAGTTCAACCAGTTTGACAACTGTCATAATAGAAGTTTTTTAACTGCCATTTTTGATACAAATTTACACAAAAATCTTGACATCTTGACTTGGTGACTCATAAGTTACACTTGTCGAAAGTAATTTATTCGTTCACGGGTTAAGAATCGGTTAAGTATTGGCTAATTAAATCACATTTTTTATCTGACCATAGATTAATTATTCACCGGAATTAGGGAACAATGATACTATTGTAACATCTTCAAATATGATTCTAAAGCTAGTTTTAGAGATTTAGTTGGTTTTAGATAAATTTAAAATAACCGAGATTTCACATAGATATAAATGTTCTTTTTTACAATACAGCTTTAGTTATATTTCGGGTATTGAAAAGCAAGCCATTCTGAGTAAATATGACTATAGCAAACCTCAAGTAATACCGAAAAATTACAATTATAATACTTGTATTTAACCTGATTTATTCAGTAATAGTACCAAGGAAATGTTTTTGGATCACTCAAGATCAATCTGGGCAATACTACCTGCTATTTGTCAATCTATATATAGGTAGATACCAAATCAAGCCTGTTAGTTTACAGCAATTTTCAGGTAAATAAACTGTAGGGTGTGTTGTCGCCCAGCGCACCGCACCGTCAACATTTCAAGGTGCAAAGGGTTATTTATATTTCTTCATATACATTGAATTTTTGTCCACTCAACTTATAAATTTCTCCCCTATCAACCAATATCACTCCCGTCAACTTGAGCCATACCCTTTCTCAACGCAAAACCTAAAATTTCATCTAATGCATCGCGCAACTGTTGTAAAAATTGTCGATATTCTAAAATTTCTTCTAACTTTTAACTCATAAGACATAAAAGATTCATCATCAAACCAGCTTTCGGCTACAGGTTGAGTAATATCAGGTTTATTTTCTCCTAGAAACAAAAACGAGAAAATCAGATAGCTAATACCAGAATCACACCAAAAGCGAAATGATTCAATTGTTCTAACATATTATTATGTCTATGTTAAAAACAGAAAAGGTTTTACAGATACAATCATTCGTTCTAACTCAGTGTGATTATGTATGAGAAGGGGATGTCCCCATAATTCATTCTTGTTTTCAGCGCAATCTTTAGCAAGTGCTTCTCCAATAGCCTCACAAGTTTTCTGGGTATCTCTCCTGAGATCCTTTGGCTCAAGTTTTACTCCAAGGATAAATACCCTATTTTTTATATCGTCTGGAATAAAATTTTCTACATAACTAAATCTATCTTTAGATCCATCGAAATCAATAATTAACACTATGTTCCTGTGTGGATAGTCTCGCATTGGCTTAATATGATCATTTTTGAATTTATCCACAACTTTCATCCAACCACCAGCTACTGGGAGGACTTGAATAGCACGATGATTAAGGTTTAAATCTAGAAGAAATCCGTTGGCAATATCTTTATTGTCATCATCTTCAGGTAAGATAAAAAGGTGCGGTTTATTCTTGTTAATGCTCATAATGAGATATCGCCACAAATCAAAGCATTGATCAAATCCCCTGGAATAGATATATCACTAAGTGGTCTAATTAAAGTAGGCTCTAAGTGGCTTTTTCGATCAAGCACAAAGGTATTTTCATTAGAAAACTTGCGGATAGCTTCAGGGTTATGAGAAGTTGCTAAAATTTGTCCACTGTTCTTAAATGAGCGTCGCAGTGATGTAATGAAATGTCCAACCTCTGAGATAGAAAGATAGTTATCCGGCTCATCCCAAAAGCAAAAAAGTGGTCCATAGAACTTATTAGCTGCTAACACCACCGCGCATAGAAAAAAGCATTTCTCCCCATCAGATAAGTCTTCAAAGTTCACACTGAGATTTGCATTGTTTTCTTCAAATCGAACAACCAAGCTTTTGAAGTCTTTACCAATAAGTTCATTGAGAAAATCTTGAAAGTCTGGCATAATTTCTCGTAGGTATTTGTCAACCTCTCTGTAAGCAGCAGGATATCTACCAAGTAAACCAGAAAACCACTCGCCAATATTTGAACCATCTCGTTTTGGTTCTAAAGTTTCGCCGTAGGAATCTCCAGTCATTAAGCTGGGAATTGGTGCTAAAATAATTATATGAGCCAGCCAAGTCTTGAAAGTGCGAAGCGGATCACTTTCAGATTGCTCCTGAATCAGTGGAAGGGCTACCAAATGCCAATCGACTAAAAATTGAGCTTCCCGATTCTGGAAGGTAGAATAAAGATTAACTTGGGCTTCTTTTCGAGAGTAAAGTATATTGTTATCAACTAATAATTGCTCTTCAAAAACCCGCAGTTCTTTAAACTTTTCTGGTAGCTCTAAAGCTAGGATATATTTATATAATTTTTCTTCTAATAATACTTCTATTTCTAACCGAATAGGAACATCAGACCGCCCACGAGCAAAATCTTTGGACTGCACAAGTTGTCTAACTCTATTAATACCTCTACCAATAGATTGAAATACCTCTAAGGCGGAGGAAATAGTTGATTTACCAGCACCATTTTTGCCAATTAAGAGAGCAGATGACATCTCTTTCATGGTAAGTTCAAAGTTTTCTAGACATCGATAGTTGTGTACATATAATCTTTGCAGCATAATAGAAATATTCCCCTCAATGGGAAGTGAAGAAATTTTTCATAGGATATATAGCGGTTATCAGTTAAGTGAGATAGCTGTCTCTTATACAC
>NZ_CAWQOY010000180.1:0-19251 GCF_963896525.1 Nodularia sp. LEGE 04288 | reverse complement strand
GAGTGGGGAGTGGGGAGTGGGGAGTCAGGAGATAAGGAAACATTTTCTGACTCTTCCTCGTGATCCAACGCATTCAAAATCCGACTAATCCGGCGAATATGCCCAGAAAAAGTAGACAAACTTTGCTGTAAAGATTGTTCATCCCCAATATCAGCTAATACCTGGTCAAACCAAGGTATTTCTACTGGTTCACGGGCAGGAACAAATAAACCCACCTTGGCCATTAATGCTGCTAAGGCTAAGGTTTTTAAAGTAACCGTTTTACCCCCAGTATTCGGCCCCGTAATCGTTACTACCCGGAGATGGGGACTGATGAGTAAATCCACAGGAACCACAGCTTGACCATGTTCGTGCTGCTGTTGCCACACTAGCAGGGGATGGCGTAATTGCCTCAGAGTAATAATTTCATTATCTTCACGGTTGATAAATCTGGGCGGATTCGCTCCTAACCAAAAACTATACCTAGCTCTAGCAGTGGCTAAATCCAAAGTCGTCACAATTGCTAACAACCGTTCTAAATCTGGCTTGACTGCTGCTACTTGCTGTGTTAGCGTGCGGCGAATCGCTTCTTCTTCTGTTTGCTCTCTTCTAATCGTCTGCCGCAGTTGGTTACCCAAAGGCACTATAGAATTAGGCTCTACATAAAGAGTCGCGCCACTGGTAGAAGTATCATGGACAATGCCGGGGATGGCATCTTTTTGGGGTAATTTCACGGGGATCACATAGCGATCGCCCCGTTGAGTTATTAGCTGTTCTTGAACTGCTCCAGATTTTGCTTGTAAAATATTTTGCAGTTTTTTAGTAATTTGACTGCGGATTTTACGCAGGTCTGTGCGAATTTCTCCCAGTTTGAGACTAGCACGATCAGTTACTTGGCCTCGTTCATCAATACATCGGTGTATTTCTTGCTCTAATTCCGGATAAGTCCGCAAATCAGCAACTAAACTAGCCAGTGTGGGCAAATCTTCTTGGTTATCAATGACACGGCGTAAATTCCTTGTCCCTGCCAAAGTCGTAGCGATCGCCAGCAGTTCATCCCCTGCTAAAATCCCGCTAAGTTCGGCACGTTCTAAGGAATCACCAATATCTTGAATCCCCTCAAAAGATAGTCCTGTGGTCATCCGGGTTTCCAGTTGGTAGACTTCTTTGGTTTGTGCTAACAACTGCTGACTGGCGGCTTGAAATGCCGGGATTTTCAGATGAAGTGATGCGATCGCCCCTAGCTTAGTTGCCGCAAATGTGGAAAGATGCTGGCAAAGGCGATGCCATTCGAGTAGTTCTAAGGTCTCAGATTGGATCAAGGCTTCAATGTCTAATCTGAAGGAATTGTAACAATTCTAGCTCCACAAAGGTTAAAACTTAAAGAAGAAATTTTCCTAAATTCCTATTCCGGCTATACTTCTCCCGGACTACCAAAGCATAAGTAATAACTGATAATTTCAGATTGCCCTTTAGATTTAAGACAAATTTCAGATTTTACATATTTACAAAAAACTATTTTATGTGTTAAGAAAAATTTGATTTCCCGGAGAAATCCTAAAAAATATAAATAAATATTTTCTTGTATTTAAATAAAAATTAATTGTGAAATATAAAATGTACAATGTTGCCTGGAAAGCTGTAATCTCTCATCAAAATTTAGTGTAGCAGAACTGCCAAATACATAGCATTGACAAATTTTTATGCTGTTTAGCCAGGCCAACTTGCCTTATTGGATATTCCTGGGAATGGGAGTATTGCTGTTTTTGTTTGTGATTATTTCCGGTGGAGGAGATGCAGATGCAGATGCAGATGCCGAATTTGATGCCGATGCCGATGGCGAATTCAGCTTTGGAGCAGTCCTGGGATGGATAGGTATTGGTAAGGCTCCACTCATCTTGCTACTAGCAGCAGATTTGAGTTTGTGGGGCGTTTTTGGACTGATATTAAATACTTTAGCTAGTGGCATAATTCATGGCGATTTCGCTGCCTTTATCAGAGGTGCTATTTTATTAATTTCGTTAATTATCAGCTTATTAGTAGGAAGATTTATCGCAGAAGTAATTGGCAAAATTTTTGCTGATTTTGGTGAAGATGCCAGTAGCGATCGCTTGATTGGCTGTGTGGGTACTGTGACTTCTTTTTATATTCCTAGTGAAAGTGAAGGAAAAATTGGACAAGTAGATGTCCTGGACATAAAAAATAATTTTCTGACAATTAGTGCCGCTTTACCAGAATGGGCAACTATTGCACCACAACGTGGTGAGCAAGTGATTGTCATTGAAAATAAATCACAAAATTATCTTGTAATTGCCAAAGATACAACAGATGAACAACTTTGGTTAGCTAACTCCAGCCAGAAAAATCAAACTTAAATAATCAGGGGCAAAATTATGTTATTTTGGTTAACTTTTATCCAGTCTTTACCAACTATTCCTGTCTCAGAAATTTCCCCAATTCAGTTACAACCAAAACAAGACCAAAACAGAACATTCGCTCAAACTATCTCACCAGTCACAGTTCCACCAACGATTGCTCAAATCAATAATGGCTTGGTATTACCAGGAGTTATTGCTGCTTTAATTTTCTTACTTTTATTAAGCTTATATGCTTATACAAGAATTTATGTAGTCACACCCAATAACGAGGCTTTCGTCAGGACTGGGGGTTTGTTCACTAAAAAGAAATCGGTGATTCTTTATGGTGGTTGTATTGTTTTACCAGGATTTCATCAACTCACCCGTGTGCCTCTGCGAGAAATTTCTATTGATGTAGAACGCACGGGAAAAATGGCTGTGCGGACTAAAGATTATCTGAGAGCAGATATTAGAGTCACATTTTATGTGTGTATAAATGCCTCAGAAGAAGATGTTTTGAAAGCAGCAGCCAGATTATCTCAAAGTGGTACAATAATTAGCTCTGACGACATTAAAAATGCCTTAGAAAAACGGGCAGATGATGCCATTAGAGCCGCAGCCAAAACCAAAGAAATCGCCGAAATTGATTCGGATAAATTGGGTTTTGCTCAAGAAGTGTTGAACTTAGTGGGGCCAGATTTGAAAAAAGTCGGCTTAACTTTGAATAATATTGCCATTTCGGAAATTTTAGAAAGTGTTACCTATGATCCTGATAGTTTCTTTGATGCCCAAGGTGTGCGCTTACGAACCGAAATTATTCAGCGTTCGATTCAACAAAAACGGGAAGTTGAATTAACAACTCAAGTAGCAATTGAGCAAAAAGAACTAGATGCCCAAAAGCGATCGCTACAAATTGCCCAAGAACAAGAAAGTGCCAGATTAGAGCAAAAATTTCAAGTAGAGGCACTCAAGGCACAGCGCGAACGGGAAATCCAAGAAGCAAAAGATAAAGAAGCCGCAGCCATTCAACGCAGCCGAATCTTGCAAGAAAAATCAGTTGAAGAAGAAGAAATTCGCAAAAAATTATCTTTGCAACAAAGCCAAATTGATGCTGACATTGCCTTAGAAGAACGCAATAAACATTTAAATGTGTCACAATCACTGCAAAAACAAGAAGCAGAAATTGCGGAAATTTCCCGCAAACAAAAAGTAGAAGCTGGTAGACTCAAAGCCCAAGTAGAGATAGTCGAGTCGGAAAAACTAGCACGAATTGCTCAAGAAGATTTAGAAATTGCGATTTCTGCGAAAAAACGTGAAAGCTTTCTCGCCCAAGCACAACAAGCCACAGCCGAAGCATCAGTTCAGACAGCCGGAGAAATCGAAAAAGCCGAACGTAACAAGCGTTTATCGACAATTGCGGCCGAAAGAGAAGCCCAACAACGCAGCATAAGCGATCGCAACGTTGTCGAAATCGATGCCTTCCGCCGTCGTCGTCAAGCAGAAATCGCTCAAGAAGCCGCAGAATTAGAAGCTGAGGCTATTCGTATCCTCGCAGCCGCTAACCGCGATAAAGTTTTAGCAGAAGCAGAAGCCCTAAAAGTGAAAATAGCCGCCGAAAATACGATTAGTAACGCCAACCTCACAGCCCAAATGCTCACTACAATTTGGCCAGGTTTAGCTGATAAACTTCCGGAAATTCTCACAGCCCTAGCCCCACAACCTGGAGTTTTAGGAGATACTCGGATTTACTCATTCCCTGGTGCCAACGGCAGTAATGGCGCTCAAGATATTAACAAATTAATGCTCTCTACCAGTGGGCTTTCCTTAATCAACACCCTACTTGACGAAGGCAAATTAGGCGAATTAATCGGTCAAGTTAGTCAATTAGTGCGTAGTAATAACCAAGTAATCACTGACACAGACAGTAATCTCTCCTTAATTAACAACTCAATACCAACCCACAGCCAAAGCAACAAAGAAATAGGCTAAATCAGTTATCAGTTATCAAGCCAGCAGACAGACTTGGTTTGTTTAGCCCCAGGTTTCTGCCTGTGGAGGGATAGTGTGAAAACTCACAGAGAATTGGTTAACAATTTGCCCCAGACTCTTATCCTTTAGAAATTAGTGGTTAATGGCCAAAAAAAACGCTCCAAATCCCCTCACAATTTGATACCCTAGCTTAAACAGATTTGAGAAAAGTTAAAGCGTGGAAATTCAACTTGGGCGGGGAAAAACAGCTCGTAGAGCTTATGGAATTGATGAAATTGCTCTAGTCCCTGGTAGCAGAACACTCGATCCGAGTCTGGCAGATACAAAGTGGACTATTGGCAATATTGAGCGAGAAATCCCAATCATTGCCAGTGCAATGGATGGCGTAGTCGATGTCAAGATGGCTGTAAAACTGTCACAGTTAGGAGCATTAGGAGTCATCAACTTAGAAGGAATCCAAACTCGCTATGCTGACCCAGAGCCGATTTTAGATCGAATTGCCTCGGTTGGGAAAAGTGAATTTGTTTCCTTAATGCAAGAACTTTATGCCGAACCGATAAAGCCGGAATTAATTGAAAAACGTATTCAGGAAATTAAACTTCAAGGTGGCATTGCGGCGGTGAGTGCTACCCCAGCCGCAGCCAGTAAATATGGTGAGATAGTGGCAAAAGCTGGGGCAGATTTATTTTTTGTGCAGGCTACGGTAGTCTCTACGGCACATTTATCGCCAGATTCGATAGTTCCCTTGGATTTGGCGGAATTTTGCCGTTCTATGCCCATCCCAGTGGCGTTGGGGAACTGTGTGACCTATGAAGTTACCTTAAATTTGTTGAAAGCTGGGGCGGCTGCGGTATTAGTGGGAATTGGCCCTGGAGCGGCTTGTACCTCTCGTGGTGTTTTGGGTGTGGGTATACCACAAGCAACGGCGATCGCCGATTGTGCCGCCGCCAGAGATGATTATTATCAGGAAACTGGTAACTACATTCCGATTATTGCCGATGGCGGTTTAATCACTGGTGGAGACATTTGTAAGTGCATCGCCTGCGGTGCCGATGGTGTGATGATTGGTTCTCCCTTTGCCAGAGCCGCCGAAGCTCCAGGCCGGGGTTATCATTGGGGAATGGCAACTCCTAGCCCAGTCCTGCCTCGTGGGACCCGCATTAGCGTTGGGACGACTGGTACCCTAGAGCAAATACTCATCGGACCCGCCGGACTAGATGATGGCACTCATAACCTTGTGGGAGCCTTAAAAACTAGCATGGGGACATTAGGAGCCAAAAACATTAAAGAAATGCAGCAAGTTGAAGTGGTAATTGCTCCTTCCCTACTAACCGAAGGTAAAGTATACCAAAAAGCCCAACAATTAGGCATGGGTAAATAAACAAAATGGAGAATAGGGAATAGGGAATCACTAATAAAAAATAAATTTTTTCCTATTCCCCACCTCCAAACTCAAATTCTTCAGAAAAAATTTTCTAGACTCTTACACAATCTCTGGAAAAATCCGATATCTCGCCTACAATAGAGATAGCGGAGACGCATGTTTCCGTTCACTCCTCACACCACACTCCGCCCGGACTATTGTCTGGGCGGTTCCTTATGTTTGTGCATAATTTCTTTAGTTTCGTTGCAAATGTACATTTTTGACTTCTAAGCAGCTGTTTTTGCTATGGTAGAATTTTCACCAAACTCAGAAATATAATTGGCAAAGGTTTTTAGGCATGTCAGCAGCCGAACAAGTTACGGATTCTAGTTTTAAGCAAGAAGTACTCGACAGCGATGTTCCAGTTTTGGTTGACTTCTGGGCTCCCTGGTGCGGTCCTTGCCGCATGGTAGCTCCTGTTGTCGAGGAAATAGCCGGTCAGTACGAAGGTCAAATAAAAGTTGTGAAACTCAATACTGATGAAAATCCTCAAGTTGCTAGTCAGTACGGTATTCGCAGCATCCCCACGTTAATGATTTTTAAAGATGGGCAAAAAGTTGATATGGTTGTCGGTGCCGTGCCTAAAACTACATTAGCTAACACTTTGGAAAAATATCTTTGAAACTCAATTGGTAGCAAAATCCATTTGAGTCTTTCATCTGCTTTAGATTTAGGTAAATCTTTGTTAAGAAGTTTGCGAGGCGCGAAAACTCGCGTCTCAAAAAAACTTTTTCCTGTGGTAAACATTGTCGGATTACCACTGCTAAAGTAATGTGTTATTCCTAAAAATGTGGTACAGCTTCTGGAGCATTATGGTATTTGTTTAAAGACTTAGTTCGCTCTAGGACTGCTGTATGTTTATTAAATTCTTCCCCAGTGCCTTGGTTAAATTTGAAACAAAGGTGCTTTTTAGTATGAAAAAATTGTGAATAGTTTTTATATCATGACTGGGTGCAGCAGTTGTAAACAGCATTCCAAAATCAGGTAAAATGTAGTGCCATTGTAGCGACAGTTCTCATGACCTCATCTGCGTCTTTTGACACATTAGAGACTCTCCAGGCGGATATCGCTGAACTATTTGATCGTTTACCAACCTTAAAAAATCGGCCACTGATTCAGCAGGCATTGGCTACTATAGTGCGTCTAGCTGAGAGTGAGATTGAACGTCTTGATTGGAAAATATTGTCATCTGCTTTAGCAGATATGGAGCGAGGTTTCCAGCTATTTTATGACTACCGACACGTCCGCAAAGTAACTATTTTTGGTTCAGCTCGTCTATCGCCAGCAACACCAGAGTATCAGATGGCCCTTGAGTTTGCTCGCGCTGTTTGTCAGTTAGGATTCATGGTGATGACAGGCGGCGGCGGCGGTATTATGCAGGCGGGTCACGAAGGCGCTGGGCGAGATAATTCCTTTGGCTTAAATATTCAGTTACCCTTTGAGCAGCAAGCAAACCCATTTATAGAGGGTGATCCGAAGCTGATTCATTTTAAGTATTTCTTCACCCGCAAATTGTTTCTCCTCAAAGAAAGTGATGCTGTGGCTTTATTTCCTGGAGGATTTGGGACTCAAGATGAAGCTTTTGAGTGTATGACCTTAAGCCAAACAGGTAAATTTGGCCCTGTTCCTGTAGTTTTAATTGATCATCCAGGTGGCGATTACTGGCGGTCTTGGAGCGAATATATTGATCAAAAACTGGTGCAAAAAGGTCTTGTGAGTCCTGAAGACCCCAACCTGTACACAGTCACAGATAACCTGGAAGTAGCTTGTAATGCGATTACAGGTTTTTATCGCGTTTATCACTCTAGCCGCTACGTAGGTGAGCAGTTGGTGATTCGTCTGTCAGCAGATTTATCAGATGCTGCGGTAGAAAAGTTAAATGCTAACTTTAGCGACATTCTGGTGAAAGGAAAAATTGCCAAAAGTCAGGCTTTGCCTCAAGAAAATCAAGATGAGACAATGGAACTACCCCGCCTCGTTTTGTACTTTAACCAACGTGATTTGGGTCGTTTGTATCAAATGATTGCGGCAATTAATCAGATGGGTACGCCTTCCGTTGAAGAACAGGCACATCCAGAAAGAAAATAACTACTAGGGGTGGATTTTCCACCCTATGTTTTTCTGGTTGTGCTGACAAGTATGTCAAATATCTGGGAATAACTTCCGCCAGAAGGTAAAAACTTGCTCATGCTCCGCTATAATCCACCTCATTACCAGATGAGAAAAACAGCAGTTATCTTTGATCAATACTGATTCGCATGAAAAAGCCTGTATATTGGCACAGGAAACAACTTAGGGGAATAAAATATGCTGGAATTATTGGGTTCAGGTTTAGTTTCTTTGTGGCTGGAAATGGCTGGGGTACAAATTAAGCCTACAGAAGCCCTAGAGGCATTAGCTTGGCAAAGTAGCCCTGGCTTGGTTCTAGCACCTGATCCAAATCCCGCCGGTTCCACTACAGTCCAGCAATATTTGCAAGAACTGATTTCCTCGAAGTTGATAGCGGAAAACTTAGCTGAGAGTCAAGGTATTTGGATGCAGTCGGGGCCAATGTTGATGGCAAATCATCAAGGTACAACTCCTCTCCCGGCTGCTTCTTTAACTAAGATTGCTACTTCACTTGTGGCGTTGAAAACTTGGGGACCAGACCACCAATTTGAAACTTTGGTCAGCACTACGGGGCCAATAGTTAACGGGGTATTGCAGGGTGATTTGGTGATTACTGGTGGCGGTGATCCGATGTTTGTTTGGGAAGAAGCGATCGCACTGGGTAATACTCTGAATAAAATGGGGATCAAACAAGTAAAGGGAAACTTGCTCATCAGCGGCAGTTTCGCCATGAATTTTGAACCAAATCCCATATTAGCTGGGCAGATGCTCAAGCAAGCACTGAATCACACGACTTGGACTCGTCCGGCAAATTACATATATTCCATCATGCCGAAGGGGACAGCTAAACCTCAAGTTGTGATTACGGGTAGCGTGAAATTAGCAACCCAACCAAACCCGCAACAAACCCTATTAGTGCGCCGCCGTTCTTTACCTTTGCAGCAATTAATTAAGGAAATGAACGTTTTCAGTAACAACGTCATGGCAGAGATGCTGGCGGAATCGGTAGGAGGAGCGGCTGTTATGCAATCGCAAGCGGCCAAACTAGCTGGAGTACCGGAGGCAGAAATTCAGTTAATTAATGGTTCAGGACTAGGAGTAGACAATCGGATTTCTCCCAGAGCCGCCTGTGCGATGTTAATGGCAATTCAACGGGAAGCAACTACCCATAAAATTAATGTGGCTGACTTGTTTCCTACAGCTGGATTTGACCGTCGGGGAACAATGCAAACTAGAAAAATGCCCTATGCCACTGTGATGAAAACTGGTACTTTGCGGGAGGTAAGCGCTTTAGCTGGAGTCATTCCTACACGCGATCGCGGTTTGGTATGGTTTGCTATTATTAACCGTGGCCCACAAGTATCAGCTTTCCGCGCTAATCAAGATAAGCTTTTACAAACTCTTGTCAAACAGTTAGAAGTAGTTCCCAATATTCCCACTACCATTACTCCCCACTCTCCTAAATATTTTTCACCGGAATTGGGTGCAGCTAGTCGTAACGAAATTTTGTTAGTTGCAAATAAGACTAATTCGTAATTCGTAATTCGTAATTCGTAATTCGTAATTCGTAATTCGTAATTTAGGAATTAGCTTTTATTTCAGATAGTTTGCTTATTCATTCCTCAGTCCCCTACACATCTGCTTCTTCCTAATTACTAATTCCTGCATCTTGAGGAATAATTTCCGTGACTACTCTGCCGCCAGATTTTCCACTTTTAACTACAATGTCCTCTGTTTGCAGATTACCGACGGCTGTTTCACCTGTAAAATTTATTGGTGGGTCAACTTGACGATAAATCACATTTCCCTGCGCTTCTAATAATTTTTTGTCCAGATACCAATTTAGCTGATTAGATTTGAGGGACTGACGACGCTGCCCTATGGCGTTGACATTGCCTGTTAAATTCACAATTTTTTGCTGTATTTTCATTTCGCCTTGATTGGCGGTTACAGTCACATTTTCGGCACGCTGGACAACAGTGATCGGGGAATTTGTCTTCACAGTTTCTGCATTCATGTCCCAGATCATAGAGTTACTAGCTATTTGCGTGGGTGGGTCTACTAACTCTAACTGGGCATTTTTTTTGATAGTAGCAATTTTAGTTTTTAAGTTGACTTCGGCAGCATCTCCCTGGCCACGGTCAGTAATTTTATTATTGTTATAGCGGTCAATTTGGATGGGGCGATCGCTTGTTAATGTTTCTTCTTTAATTCGCCAAGTTAAACTCTCACTTCGCATTTGCATTTGGGGATCAACGGAATTAGCTATTACGCCACCAGAAAATTCTATGCGCTGTTCGCGGGTTTTAACTCGTGCTTCTTGCGCTACTGCTTTGAGTTGTTTATGAGTCCCATTTAGTTGATTGCGGACAATTAATAAATCTTCTTGAGGCAACCACTCTAATTCATTACCTTGCAATACAATACCATTGACAGGATCTGTAGCCAGGATCTTTCCCTTGAGAAATAGCTTCTGACCATCCTGTTCAATATCTGCTTTATCTGCTTGTATTTGGTAAACCGGTTTGCCGTCTTGGTATAGTTCACCAACGGGATTTTCCGCCTCACCAATTTGTTTTTCTTTAGTGTATATCGCTTTTTTAGATCGAACTTTCCAAACTGGTCTTCCTACTTCGTCGGCTTGTTCTAAAGTGACATCAAAAAAGGTCAAATTGCTTTCTTGGGGAGATGAATCAGCATCATCTGATTGAGAAGCCGTAGGGGTAGATCCCCCACAAGCAACTAATCCAAGTACCAATAAACAAGTTAAAGGCAGGTAAAACCAATTTGCTTTGGGTTGTAAAGAATTGAGAGATGGGAATGAAAATAAGCGGCGTAAATTTGGTTTATTTTGCCCTTTTTCACCACAATTTACTCTCTTTTTCGGCCTGCCTTTGGGATAATTCATTAATCTTGGATTTCTAACTGTTGATCAGCCTCTCTGATATCTTCCAGAAAACCCATGCTGGAGAGAGGCCGATATGGATAGCTTTGGCGCGGGTTTTTTTGAATATCTTCTTTGATGGCTTCTAAATCAATATAGCGATCGCTAACATTGATTAAACTATCACTGGTCATTGAGCGCAAACTCACCACCTCTACGCGCACACCACGATAGCTGACTGAATTGACAGCATAGGCCAAATCCCCATCACCACTGACCAAAACTGCGGTATCATAAGAATCTACCAATGCCATCATATCTACGGCAATTTCTACATCCAGGTTGGCTTTCTTGGAGCCGTCAGGTAACTGTACTAAATCCTTAGCGATGACGCGGTAGCCATTGCGACGCATCCACAACAGAAACCCTTGTTGCTTCTCGTTTGTGCGGTCTACACCAGTGTAAAAGAAAGCACGCAACAGTCTAGAACCGCCAGTTAATCGGCAGAGTAGCTTCGTGTAGTCAATTTCGATTCCCAGTTGTAATGCAGCATAAAACAGGTTGGAACCATCAATGAATATAGCTACACGACCTCGATTCTCTAAGACTTGTTCCGGGGTAAAGATTGAGTCATTTTCCAAATTATTCAACATTGTTGTCATACCTCATTATTATGCTTGTTATATTTGATACTGTTTTTTCGAGATGTTATGCTAGAACAGCTTATGATAAGGTTTCGGAGCTAAGTAACTTAAGCCCCGATCAGTTTTTTGAGAAAATTAAGAAATTCAACAGAATCGAAAAATGATGAAAAATTAAAAATACTAATCGTTTTTGGCAATTTCTATGCGCTTAAAGACGGGTTGTGGTTTACCCAACGATTGTTCACTGGTTAGTACCCCCCATTTTGCATGGATAGCAAAAGGGGCAAGCATTGAAGTTTTTATTTGATCATTAAAGTCAATTCCAAAGCCCAGCTGCTGATAAATAGCGTTACTGATATTCGGAATTACTGGGGACAGAAGATAAGCTGCTAGTCTAACAGATTCTAGAACTGCGTAAAGTACCGTTTCCACTTCTTGCTGCTTTCCTTGTTTATATAGTGACCAAGGGGCTTGATCATCAATAAACTTATTACTGGTTCGTACCAGCAACAGGATAGCTTCGCAGGCTTGGTTAAAAGCTAGCGCTTCATAAGCTTGTTGTACCTTGTCCCCTAGACGTAAACCAATCGCTTTCAACGGATTTTCGTCATTAATGCCTTCATTTGCAATTGTTAGTCCATCACCAGTACAGTATTTCTTCACCATGTTTAAGTTGCGATTGAGCAAATTACCTAAGTCATTAGCCAAATCTGCATTCAAAACATTAATGAATCTAACTTCATTAAAATCGCCATCTTTGCCAAATTCGATTTCCTTAAGGAAGTAATAACGAACGGCATCACTACCATAACTTTGAACTAGCCCGATGGGATCGAGGGTATTACCCAGAGACTTACCCATTTTTTGACCATCTTTAGTCAAAAACCCATGCCCAAATACTTTTTCTGGTAAGGGTAAACCAGCCGACATCAGCATGGCCGGCCAATAAACTGCATGGAATCGGAGGATATCTTTACCAATTAAATGTAGGTTGATTGGCCACCAAGTTTCTAAGGCGTTGGCTAAAGTTGCTTCTGCATCTGGTTCTAGTAATGCTGTGACATAAGCTAGCAACGCGTCAAACCAAACATAAAGGGTATGCTGGGGATCAACTGGGACAGGAAAACCCCAGTCGAGATTTACCCGCGAAATGGAAAAATCCTGTAACCCTTGGCTGACAAAGCTCAAGACTTCATTTCGACGACTTTCTGGTTGAATAAAATCTGGTCGAGATTGGTAAAATTCTTCTAGTTGGGCTTGATAATTAGATAGGCGGAAAAAGTAGTTTTGCTCGTCCCGCCACTCAACTTCCTTGTTAGTATGAATAGGGCAGCGCTTTCCCTCTAGTAGTTCCCGTTCTTCTTTAAATTCTTCGCAGGATACGCAGTACCAACCTTTCTGTTTTCCTTGGTAGATGTCGCCTTTTTCCCAGACTCGCAAGAAGAACTCTTTGACGATGGCTTCATGACGGGAAGCAGTAGTCCGACTAAAACGATCATATTGAATATTTAATAACTGCCATAACTTGATAAAGCTAGGCACAATTTGATCACAAAACTCTTGTGGCGGTTTCCCTAAACTCTCTGCTGAACGCTGAATTTTCTGCCCGTGTTCATCTGTACCTGTAATCAGCAATACCTGATGCCCTAACAGCCTGTGAAACCGCGCCACCACGTCTGCTGCTATCGTTGTGTAAGCACTGCCAACGTGAGGAACATCATTTACATAATATAGGGGTGTTGTCAATGCAAATCTTTTTTCTGTTTTATCCACTAAATCCATACAAAATAAAAAAATAAATTATTAAAACGTTTTCTATTTTACTTTTACTGGTAAATCTACGCAATTATATAATACTACTACTTGTTTGACTAACCATAACTTAATATTAGCAAATTTCTGATGACAAGAATTTTTTATTGATATGTATAAATCCGGCTAGCATATACTCACAAAACATCATTCATTTATTCATAATTATTTCTAATGATTGCTATCATAATAATAGTGACTGTGAATACATATATCTAAAGTTTGAAACCGTAGCTACCTTTATGGATAAAATTTTTCTACCTGAAGACTGCCTGAGTATCAATAAAAAAATGTAAAAATCAAGTTAATATCAGCTGCGATATTTTTGGAAAAAATATATTAATGTAGGTATGAGTCCAAATAGTCCCTTGGATCTTTCTCGCTATTTCCTGGCGGCGTTATCAACGCAAATGTTTCGCTATTACGAAAATCGCATTCCCAAGGATGCTAGCGTTTTAGTAGTCAGCAATCACCGTAGCTTTATGGATGCACTGATTTTAATGTCGGCGCTATCCAGACCAATTCGCTTTGCTTGCCATCACTATATGGGACAAGTCCCAGTCATGCGGGAGATTGTCACGGGACAATTAGGCGGCTTTCCCTTAGAGGATCAGCCCAACCGCCAGCAAAGCTTTTTTGAACAGTCACAGATAATTTTACAGTCAAAGCAGATGGTGGGTGTTTTTCCTGAAGGAACTCTCCCAATGGTGACATCTACTCAGCCCAATCAAATAGGTGAATTTCACCGAGGATTTGCTCATTTAGCATTGCGGTCTAATGTGGAAGATTTAGCAATTTTACCAATTGCGATCGCTTCCCTGGAAGAAGTAAATACTCATGGTTTACCTCTACGACTGTTAAGTTTCTTTGACCCTTCAGAACCTTTATTTAATCAAGGAGGTTTACATCCCTTGGTGATCTATCGTCGGGTGGCTGTGTTAATTGGTCACCCTTATTGGATAACACCACAACATCAACGGAAATATCACGGTAAACAAGCGAAAAATGTGGTGAATGAACTAACTGAACATTGCCATGATGAGATTGCCAGTTTACTAAAGCAAGGTTGTGATTAAACAATGGGATATTGTTGATATATCAACGATTCCAGGGTGGAAAAATTGAAAATTGAGAATTATTTTTTAGGGGAATTTCAACCATGATTTAAACACAAGCTGCGTATTAAAATACGCCTTTAGCATTTCCTGATATTAGGGGTATGATCACCTTTTTTTCCTACTCAATGAAAAAAGTTATATTTGATCCTGTGGCATTTTCATAAAAGTTTTTGGGAAACATCACAAATAGGTTTTAAACGAGTATTTTAAAGTTGATTTGTCTATCCTTGACCAGGTAATTAATCTAATGCTTTTTTATAAATGTATTTGATTTTAACTATTTAAGTTATATTCAATGTGGTTTTTACTACAGACGATATGATTTTATCATAAAACCAAAAAGTTGAATTTAAATTTGACCATGCCAAAAGTTGAGCTAAAGCCGTGTTTCCTGACTCCTAACCGAGTCAAACTAGAATATCCTCTGTTTGTGTATTTACCAGGATTGGATGGAACTGGTGAATTATTGCGATCGCAAACTGCTGGCTTAGAAGTGGGCTTTGATGTCCGGTGTTTGGCGATTCCCAGACAAGACCTCACCACCTGGGAAGTGTTAAGCAATAACGTCTTGGACTTGATCCATGCCGAATTAGAAAAAAGCTCTCAAAGACCAGTTTACCTGTGTGGCGAGTCCTTTGGGGGTTGTTTGGCAATGAAAGTAGCAACCCAAGCACCACAGTTATTTAAGCGGATCATCCTGATTAACCCAGCATCTGCCTTTCAGCTGCGTCCTTGGTTGACTTGGACATCCCAATTTACTTACTTTGTCCCAGAATACTTTTATGAAATTGGCGCACTAGGGTTATTACCCTTTCTGGCATCCTTGGCACGTATTCCCCGCCATCTGCGTCACGAACTGCTAAAAACCATGCGTTCCGTACCCCCAGCCACAGTTAACTGGCGATTGTCTCTCCTGAAGGAATTTAATGTAACTGAAGCCCAGTTACGCCGACTAACTCAAGCAGTTTTGCTAATTGCCGGTGCAGGCGATCGCCTTTTGCCCTCAGTACACGAAGCCAGACGCTTGGTAAGTATTTTACCTAACCCCAAGATGGCTGTATTACCTGACAGTGGACACGCCTGTTTACTAGAACATAATATTAATCTCTATAAAATCTTGCTGGATCAAAATTTTGTAGAACATCCGGTGAAAACATTTAAAGAGTTAGAGACTAAGGGTTGAGAGGGGAGTAGGAGGCAGGGGAGCAGGGAGCAGGGAGCAGGGGGGAAGACGGCAACTTCCCAATGACCAATGACTAATGACTAATGACCTTTAAATTTGCTCATTCTGGAGGATGTCAGCTCATGCCATTTTCGCTACAACTGAAACAAGAGGTTATTAATATGGTGCTTAACAATGGCAGAGAAATCCCAACCAGAAATAGAGGTGAACAAATCAGATAATTCACCCACAGAAGACCATAAATCTGTATGCGAGTCTTTGGCTGAAACTGTCCAGGCGGTTGGTAAGGTAGGAGAAGCAATTACCCATACCGCCGCCGAAGCTGGCAAAATTGTTTTAGATACATCCATTGGGGCGGGAGTAGTTGCTGCAAAACAAACATATAAATTAATTGAAAAAGGTACTCAAAGTACTGGTGATGTAGTTCATCACATCAGCGAAAATTGGTTAATTAGAAAACTAACTGGGGTATTAAATCTCAATTGGTTGATTAGCCCTAGTGAAAGTGTCAATTTGGAAAAAGCCGCAGCATCTGTAAATCAGCTCAAGCAAAAGTATCCTCACGAATCACCCAGTGAAATCGCCCACAGGATCATGATTGACAAAGCCACCAAAGCCGGAGGGATTGGTTTAGCCAGTAGTATTTTACCTGGAGTCGCGGCGGCGTTGTTAGCCATTGATTTGGCAGCAACTACAAAATTACAGTCAGAAATGATTTATGAAATTGCTGCGGTTTATGGTTTAGATTTAAAAGATCCCGCTCGGAAGGGTGAAGTTTTGGGAATTTTTGGCTTGGGTTTGGGTGGTGGTCGCCTTCTGAGATTGGGCGGTTTAGGTTTGCTGCGAAATGTGCC
Organism: Nodularia sp. LEGE 04288; assembly: GCF_963896525.1. Classification (NCBI taxonomy): domain Bacteria; kingdom Bacillati; phylum Cyanobacteriota; class Cyanophyceae; order Nostocales; family Nodulariaceae; genus Nodularia; species Nodularia sp. LEGE 04288. The sequence continues at coordinate 2,899 of NZ_CAWQOY010000180.1, read as the reverse complement.
GTTTGCTGGTGCGGCGATCGCCACTAGCTCCAATGCCACAATGATCTATTCTTTGGGATATGCAGCTTGTCGATTTTATGAAGCCAAGCTAGATGAATCAACTTCCCTAACTTCCCCAGAAACGTTAGCCACCTTACAAGCAGAAAGTGAAGAGTATCTAGAAACTGCTTTAGCGCAAGAAGCAATTATGGATAAAATTTTAGTGCAAATGATCCTCGCCAGTTATCCTCAGAAGACTTGGGAAGAAATTTTACCAGAATTAAAAGCTGCTAATTTGAGTGATGAATCATTGCAAGAGATTGCTCAAAACATCAAATCACCCCAGCCTTTAGATCAGCTATTAACACAACTCAATCCTGATTTTGCCATTGCTTTAGTAGCTAGATGTCAAAAAATTGCCCAAGAAAATCCTGATTTGTCCAGTCCTTTATTAGCCCAGTGTGAGAAAATTTCCCAACTTAAGGGTATTGAAAACTCGTAAATTATTAATATGAGCGAGTTCTTCTAGAGGTTGGTGATGTCGGCAAAAGACTTGTTTCACGAAGCAGTCAGACGTGGATTAGAAAAAGACCAGTGGATAATTACGGATGATCCACTTCAACTGGAATGGGAAGAAGTCAAAGTCAAAATTGATTTAGCCGCCGAGCGGTTGATTGCAGCCGAGCGAGGTGAAGAGAAAATTGCCGTGGAGATTAAAAGCTTTATTGGGACTTCAGCTATTAGTGATTTCCATACGGCTTTGGGACAATTCCTGAACTATAGAATTATGCTGGAAGTGAATGAACCTGAGCGTCTGCTCTACTTGGCAATTCCCCTAGAAACTTATGAAACCTTCTTTCAAAGTCAATTTGCTCAGATGATCATCAATCGCTATCAATTAAAACTCATTGTTTACGAACCTGTAACTGAGGAAATTGTGCAATGGAGAAGCTAGAGATTTATCGTTCCTGCATCCAAACTCTTTTAGAAAAACATAGTCAGTATAAATCCCACGAAGAAGATGTAGAAAACGAGCTATTTTTTGACTCAGTGCGAGACCATTACCAACTCATGAGAGTGGGTTGGAAAGGCTTAAAGCGTGTTTATCACACGATCCTGCACTTTGATATTAAAGACGGCAAAATCTGGCTTCAACAGAACACAACTGATATTGATGTTGGTCAAGAACTATTAGAGATGGGCATTCCTAAAGAAGATATAGTTCTAGGGCTACATCCCCCATACAAACGTCCCTATACAGGGTATGGCGTTGCTTAAGAGAGCTTTCAGCCAAGAAAAAAGAATTTTAAGAGATACTGGTACAAGCAGGAAAACTTAGATAAAATCACAAAATGAAAATTCAACCTAGTAACACGCCTCTGCTAGAGTGGGCAGGCGATAGTTTGGCAATTGGATTATTTGAAGATGCAGTAGAGTTAACTGGTGAACTAGCAAAATTAGATGAGCAGTTTGCCGGCGTTTTAAAAGAACTAATTGCCGAGGAAGAATTTACAGCCAAAGCCTACAGCACCATTTTTACGCGTGTAAGTGCTAGTAGCCCCATCCGTAAAGTAATTTTAGTCGGTTTGGGAAAACCAGAAGCTTTAAAACTAGAAACCCTGAGACGTGCTGCTGCGGCTGTGGCTAGAGTGGCAAAAAAACAAAAAAGCAAAAACCTGGGTTTGAGTTTGCCATTGTGGGATAACAAGGCGGCGGAAACTGCTCAGGCGATCGCAGAAGGTATACAACTAGCACTTTACCAAGACATTCGCTTTAAGTCGGAGCCAGAAAATAAAGGCGCAAAAATTGAAACCGTAGATTTACTGGGATTAGGTGGACAAGAAGCAGCCATTATCCTCGCCAATCAAATCGTTTCCGGGGTAAATTTAGCCAGAGAATTGGTAGCAGCACCAGCCAATGAGGTAACACCCATTACCTTGGCAGAAACAGCTCAAGCGATCGCCACTGAACACGGCATCCAGATAGAAATTCTCGAACGGGAAGACTGCGAAAAGCTTGGTATGGGAGCTTTTTTAGGAGTTGCCCAAGCTTCAGAATTGCCGCCAAAATTTATTCACCTCACTTACAAACCCGAAGGTACGCCAAGACGCAAACTAGCAATTATTGGTAAAGGTTTAACCTTTGATTCCGGCGGACTAAATATTAAAGGTGCTGGTAGCGGCATCGAAATGATGAAAATTGACATGGGCGGTGCAGGTGCTACCTTGGGTGCAGCCAAAGCCATTGCCCAAATCAAACCAGATGTAGAAGTTCACTTCATCTCAGCCGCCACGGAAAACATGATTAGCGGTCACGCCATGCACCCAGGCGACATCCTCAAAGCATCAAATGGCAAAACAATAGAAGTGAACAACACCGACGCAGAAGGGCGTTTAACCTTAGCTGATGCCTTGGTGTATGCAGACAAATTGGGAGTAGATGCGATCGTTGATTTAGCCACCCTCACAGGTGCTTGCGTTGTAGCCTTGGGTGAAGATATTGCCGGCTTGTTTACTCCCGATGATGCGATCGCGTCCCAACTGGAACAAGCTGCCCAAAGCGCCGGTGAAAAGCTGTGGCGGATGCCAATGGAAGAAAAATATTTTGAAGGGCTGAAATCAGGAATTGCGGACATGAAAAACACCGGGCCGCGTCCTGGTGGTTCTATTACTGCGTCCCTGTTCTTGAAGCAGTTCATCAAAGACACTCCTTGGGCGCATTTAGACGTTGCTGGCCCAGTCTGGACAGATAAAGAAAACGGCTACAACAGTTCAGGTGCTACAGGTTACGGTGTGCGAACCCTGGTTAATTGGGTATTGAGTGAGTAGGGAGTAGGGAGTAGGGAGTGGGGAGATTTGAAATTATTTTGCACTTATTCACTGTATTCTGCCTTTCCTTTTCTCCCCTGCACCCTGCCCCT